>JBDTQZ010000026.1:0-9345 GCA_039931935.1 Burkholderiaceae bacterium
CATTGAAGCATGCGACGTCAGCGTTAAGCGCCGCCTCGATCTCGGCCTCGCTTTTTCCGACGCCCGAAAAAACAATCTTGCTGCCGTCGCCGCCGGCGGCTAGCACACGCGCGAGTTCTCCACCCGAGACAATATCGAATCCGGCGCCTCGTCCCGCAAGCACACCGAGCACCGCGAGATTCGAGTTGGCCTTGACGGCGTAACACACCAGCGCACTTCGACCCTTGAGCGCCGAGTCGTACGCGCCATAAGCGCTTTCGATCGCGCGGCGCGAATACACGTACAACGGTGTTCCGTAGCGTTCCGCCAGCGCATCAAGCGCAGCGTCTTCGCAGTACAGGTGGTTTTCCCGGTAGCTGAACCCCTCGCTGGCCGGCAGCGCGGCGGTCATTTTCGCTCTGAGGTGGCTGGCACGTCCGGAAAAGGACGGTCCACGGATTTTGCCGGCGCTGTCGATTGCTGCGCAGAAGGCGGTGGCGGCGGCAGTGGCAGTGTAAGTGGCCCTTTCTGGCCGCACGCCGAAAGCGCAGATGCCGTAACGGTGACGAGTATCGTTGCGGCGAGTCGCATGGCAACCAATCTAACATGAGCGAATCGGAATTCCTCGAGCTGGCCGAGGTAACGCTCGCTGCGATCGAGCGTGCTGCCGACGCTGCCGACATCGACATCGAGGCGTCGCGAGCGGGCAACGTGTTGACACTCGAACTCGGCGATGCGTCGAAGGTGATCGTCAACAGTCAGACGCCGATGCAGCAGATATGGGTTGCCGGCAAGAGTGGTGCGTTTCACTACGCGCGCAACGGCGATCGCTGGCTCGATACCCGGGATGGCAGCGAACTGTTCGCCGCGTTGTCGCGGTTGGTCTCGGCGCAGGGCGGAGAAGCCGTTGTGTTCCGAGGCTAACGTGCGCTAAAAAATCTGTTCGCGCACGGACTCCCGTTTGACCTGCTCCTCCGGAGGCAGCATGTCCTCCAGGCCGACGCTGGCGACGCCCTGTCCGGGCTGATGCTCGACGAAGTAGTACTCGCCGCCGAGACTAACGATGCCGCTGGGAACCTCGCGCGTCGCTTCGGGCACGCCTTTAAGCGCTTTGGCCATGTATGAAATCCAGATCGGCAACGCAAGCCCACCGCCGGTTTCGCGCTCGCCAAGGGGGCGCGGCTGGTCGAAACCCATCCACCCGACCGCTACCAGATCGCCGCCATAACCTGCGAACCATGCGTCGTGCGAGTCGTTGGTCGTGCCCGTCTTGCCTGCAATATCGGGCCGCTTTAACGTGCTGCCGGCGCGCGCCGCAGTGCCGTAGCGGGCAACGTCCTTCAGCAGGTTATCCATCAGGAACGCATTGCGTGCGCCAAGCACGCGATTCGTTTCATCGCCTGCCTGCAGCGGCTTGGCTTCCATCAGCACTTTGCCGGTCGCATCGGTGATCTTCGCGACCAGGTGCATATTCGTCCGATAGCCGCCGTTGGCGAATATCGAGTACGCATTGAGCATCTGCCATGCCGTCACCGCACCGGCGCCGAGCGCCATCGTCAAGTACGCCGGATGCCTTTCGGCGTCGAAGCCGAATCGGGTGATCCAATCCTGCGCGTAGCGCGGGCCAATCGCCTGCAGGATCCGAACCGAAACCAGGTTCTTCGATCGGGCGAGGCCCTGCCGCAAGCGTATCGGGCCGTCGAACTTCCCGTCGTAGTTTTTCGGCTCCCATAGCTGGCCGCCGGTCAGATTCGGGTCGATGCTGATCGGTGCGTCGTTGATCATCGTGCTCGGCATGAAGCCCTTTTCAAGCGACGCCGAGTAAATGAACGGCTTAAAGCTGGAGCCGGGCTGACGCCATGCCTGGGTCACGTGGTTGAACTTGTTTAGGTTGAAGTCGAATCCTCCAACCAGCGCCTTGACCTGCCCATCCTTCGAGCTTGCGGCGACGAATGCAGCCTCGACCTGTGGCAGCTGAACGATCTGCCAGACTCCCTTGTCATCGCGCGTGACCCGAACTACGGCGCCCGGAACGATCTTGCGATTGGGCTGTGCCTTGGGAGACAACGACGGTGCTGCAAATCGCAAACCGTCCGGCTTGATCTCGATCGTCGAGCCGCCTTGCACCATCGCCTTGACTGCTGCGGGCGATGCTTCCAGCACGACTGCAGGCACCAGATTGGGACTGTCGATCGCTTCGAGCAACGCATCTTCGATGCGCTGTTCGCGAATGGTTGGATCGGCGTGCAGCTCAATAAAGGCTTCGGGGCCTCGGTAGCCGTATTTGCGGTCGTACGCGAGAACTTGTGTGCGCAAGGCCGCGTATGCCGTTTCCTGGTCGTCCTTGCGCAGCGTCGTAAACACGTTCAATCCACGCGTGTACGTCTCGTCGCGAAACACCTCGAAAACCAGTTGTCGTGCCAGCTCGGCCGCATATTCAGCGTGCAGGCGCACCTTGAACGCCTGTTCGACCGCGTAATTGGCAGCACGTGGCTTCAGTTCCTGTGCAAGCGCGGCGTCATGCGTCGCCTGGTCAATGTAGTGGAGCTGCAACATGCGCGCCAGGACGTATTGCTGCCGACCCTTGGCGCGCTTGGGATTGACGAACGGGTTGTACGCGGCGGGCGCTACCGGCAAACCGGCCAGCGTCGCGATCTCGGCGGTCGTTAGGTCCTTCAGCTTTTTACCGAAGTAGATCTGGGATGCCGACGCAAATCCGTAGGCGCGCTGCCCGAGAAAGATCTGGTTGGCATACACCTCAAAGATGCGGTCCTTCGAAAGTGACGACTCGATCTTGTACGCGAGCGCAATCTCATAGAGCTTGCGTACGTAGCTGCGCTCAGAACTCAGAAAAAATGTGCGCGCAAGCTGCATCGTGATTGTGCTGCCACCCTGGCCGCGACGACCGGAGGCAAAGTTGGAGACGAACGCTCGTGCGAGTCCGGCGTAGTCGACGCCGTGATGTTGATAAAAGCTGTCGTCCTCTGCCGCGAGGATCGCCTCTTTCAACTCGTCCGGAATTTCGGCCAAGGGCACAAACTCGCGCCGCTCTTCGCCGAATTCCCCGATCAATATCCCGTCGGCAGTCCACACACGCAGAGGAATTTTGGGCCGGTAGTCGGTTAACGCGTCGATTGGCGGCAAGTTCGCATAAACGAGTGCAAAAACAAATGTGCCAAGCAACAGGCCGCAGGCGGCGCCGCCGACAGCCGCGATCCCCACCAGGCGCAGGGCGCGCCAATACCACGCCAGCGGTGCGCGTGGCGCTTCGTCATCGTAATTGTCGGAATTGCGGGAGCTCACGTGTTTTGTGGTGACCGGCTTCACAACGGCGAGTTAGGCGTGTGAGCGACCGCTTTTTTGCGCTTCGCTGCTGACAGAGTACGAGATTATAGGAGTCGGTATGCGTAAGAGCGTTCGGCTCAAAACGTCACGTTGGACGCTGGCTGGCGGCAGATGTTCGTTGTTAATCCCTCAAAGAGGGCACGATTAGGCCGAACACGGGGCTTGTGTGGCTTTTGCGTATGTTGATAGGATTTCACGTAGCGTCCAATAAATCTGCGGTAAACGCTCGAAACATAAGGAAAAAAGGGTTTCGATCAGGCTGCGTCGATTGGGATCTTGGGGGATCGAGGAGACGGGAGTCCGTTTCCTCGCTCGTTGTCTCGCTGATTTGTCTTATTGAATGCGAGAGTGCGCGGTTGAGCACTCGTTCAAGCGTCGCCTGTTGGGAGCATCACCTTGGCCTTTGATCTGCCTTTTTCGCCTAAAGCGCCGCCTCTGATTGGCCTTGATATCGGGTCGTCGAGCGTGAAGATCGTTGAGTTGTCCGAGGCCGGCAAGGGCACATTGCGCCTCGAGCGCTATGCCATCGAGCCACTTCCACGCGGGTCAGTGGTCGATGGGAACGTTGACAAGATCGATGTCGTGGCTGAAGCGGTGCGCCGCGCCTGGCGCCGCGCAGGCGGCAAAGTCAAAAACGTAGCAATGGCGCTGCCGGCGTCGGCCGTCATCACGAAAAGGATCGCGTTGCCCGCGAACTTGCGCGAAGAAGAGCTTGAGATGCAGGTTGAGAGCGAGGCCAATCAATACATACCATTCGCGCTCGATGAGGTCAGCCTTGACTTTCAGGTACTGGGCGCTATTCCAAACGCACCGGACGATGTTGAAGTGTTGATCGCGGCTTCACGTAAGGAAAAAGTTGAAGATCGCGTCGCGGTGGCTCAAGCCGCGGGGTTAAAGCCGATGGTGGTTGACGTCGAGTCGTATTCGGCTCGTTCGGCGATCGAGCGGCTGATCGAGCAGTTGCCTAACAACGGGGAGGGCCTGGTTATCGCGGTGTTTTACATCGGAGCAAACACGACAAGTGTCACCGTCATGCATGACGGCGAAGCAATCTACGAACGCGAACAGCCGTTCGGTGGGCAGCAGCTGACGGGTGACATTTCACGTACCTATGGCATTCCGAGCGAGGAGGCCGAACAGAAAAAGCGCAGTGGTGACCTGCCGGCCGACTATGAAACCGCTGTGCTGAAGCCTTTCATTGATACCGCGACGATCGAAATCACGCGCGCATTGCAGTTCTTTTTCACATCGACGCCGTATAGCCGTGTTGACCAGATCATGTTGGCCGGTGGCTCGGCAGTGCTCAGCGGCCTGCCTGAAGCTCTTATGGAACGCTCTCAGGTCCCGGCATCTGTGATCTCGCCATTCAAAGGCATGGAGATTTCGTCCAACATTCGCGAGAAGCAGCTGAGGCTCGACGCACCCGCACTGCTAACGCCGTGCGGGTTGGCGATGCGGAGGTTCGACCGATGACAACTCCGCGCGTCAATCTATTGCCGCATCGCGAGGCCAGACGCGAGCGGCAGAAGAAAGTCTTCTGGTTCATGACCGGCCTTTCAGTAGTCGCCGGGTTGCTGATGATCGCGGTGGTGTGGACCGTGCTGCAGGGATACATCTCGAATCAGGAATCACGCAACGAGTTTGTGCGCGCCGAAAACCGCAAGCTCGACTCGCAGATCAAGGAGATCGCGTCGCTGCGCGCCGAGATCGACGGGTTGCGCGCGCGCCAGCGTGCTGTCGAGGACCTGCAGGCCGACCGCAACTTGCCTGTCTATCTGATCGACGAAGTTGCCAAGCAAGTGCCCGAAGGGATCTATCTGCGCGGCATCAAGCAGGAAGACCGACGAGTCAATGTCAGCGGCTGGGCGGCATCAAACGAGCGCGTATCGGAGTTTCTGCGCAATCTGCAGAACAATTCGCGCGTGCTCGAGCGCCCGGAGCTGATTGAGATCAAGGTCGCTGGCGCAGGTCCGCAGGGCGTCAATCGCCGCGTCTTCGAGTTCTCGCTGAATTTTTCGTTGAAGCAAACGCCAGAGCGCGCACTGATGCAAGCTCAACCGGCGACGCGGTCCACCCCGGTGCCGACAAGCCCTGTGCCCACTGCCGTGCAATCGACGCCGAACATCACGTCGTCTTCGGCGCCTGTACGTGCAGCGCCCGCAAACAAGTAGGAACGAGGAATCGATGGCAACCGGTCGTAGTTTGGCATCACAATTTCAAGGCTTGAGCCTAGACAACGTCGGGGCATGGCCGGCCGCACCTCGGATCGCGATGTGGCTGTTCCTTATCATAGTTTGCGGGGTGGGGGGCTGGTTCGGCCTCTGGAGCGGTCAGAAAGATCAGCTCGAGCAATTACAGGCCGAAGAACAGAAGCTCAAGGACGAGTACAAGGGCAAGCTGCAGCAGGCCGTCAATCTTGAGGAATTGCGTAAGCAGCGCGAGCAGGTCAGTCAGTACGTGTTGACGCTTGAGAAGCAGCTGCCGAGCAAGTCCGAGATGGACGCGCTGCTGTCCGACATTAACCAAGCAGGCGTTGGACGGGGGCTCGACTTTGAACTCTTTCGCCCAGGGCAGACCAATGTCCGTGAGTACTACGCAGAGCTGCCCATCGCGGTCAAGGTATCGGGCAAGTATCACGACCTGGGAGCGTTTGCGAGCGACATAGCAAACCTGCCGCGCATCGTCACGTTAAATAACGTCAACGTACAGGCAGGCAAGGGCGGTAGCCTGACATTTGATGCCACGGCCAAGACCTATCGGTATCTCGATCCTGAAGAGCTCGCCGCGCAGCGCGCTGCCAAGGCAAAGCTCGAGAAGAAAGGGCCTGGCAAGTGAGACCCTCAATGACTTTCAAGCGCTTCGGCGCGATTACCTCCTTCACGTTGCTGTTAGCCGCATGCGGCGGCGGCAACGAATCCGAATTGCGGACGTGGATGGACGATACGCGCAAGACCATGCGGCCGACCACGCAGCCGGTGCCGGAGCCGAAGCAGTTCACACCGTTTAGCTATGAGGCGAAGAACCTGATTGATCCGTTCGATCCGCAAAAGATGATTCTGGCCGCTGCGCGTCAGGCGCAATCGCGATCGAGCACCAGCTCGATCAGGCCGGACCTGGATCGCCGCCGCGAAATGCTCGAAGGGTATCCGTTGGACCAACTGAAGATGGTCGGTACTCTGCGCCAAGCCGGCAATCAAGTGGCGCTGATCGACGCTGCCGGGCAGACCTTCATGGTTCGCCGCGGCAACTACGTCGGCCAGAATTTTGGATTGGTCACGAAGATTTCCGAAACCGAGGTGGACTTGAAGGAAATCGTTCAGGATGCCGCGGGTGAATGGATCGAACGGCCCACCAAGTTGGAATTGCAGGAAGCCGCCCAGAAGGCCGGGCAACAAGGGAGCAAGCGATGAGTATCAGTGTCCGAAATGTGGCCGTGTGCTTGTCGCGAGTAGCGGCGATGCTGGGCTTGATTGCAATGGCGTCCGTAGCATCGGCGCAGACCGTCCCCAGCGACGCAGCCAATGCGATCGAACGCGTCGACGCCATCCAGACAAGCAATGGCGTTGTGGTCAGCATCGAGTTGAAGAATGCGCCACAGGGAGTGCCTGCGAGTTTCTCGGTCGCCAATCCCGCGCGTGTCGCGCTCGATATTCCTGCCACCGTCAACGGCCTGGGCAAGAACATGGTCGAGCTGAACCAGGGCGACGTACGCTCGGTCAATATTGTGCAAGCGGGCGGTCGTTCACGCGTCGTTGTGAATCTCAAGCGGGCGATGACGCACACGGTGTCGATAGAAGGTAAGCGGGTATTAGTTGCGCTGGGAGGTGCCGCAGATACGAGCTCGTTCCGCGCCCCGCCGGGCACTGCAGCAGCAACATTGGCGCAAGCATCACCTTCTGGCACCGCGCCTGTCACAGCAGGGCCATCGGCCTTCACTGGCAGCCGTACCTTGCGTGGAATCGATTTCCGCCGTGGCGCCGAGAACGAAGGTCGGGTGGTTGTCGATTTGTCCGATCCGAACACCAACGTAGATATTCGGCAGCAGGGAAATAGCGTCATCGTCGATTTTCAGAACACGACGTTGCCGGATAGCTTGAAGCGCAGGCTCGACGTATCGGATTTTGCAACCCCAGTAGCGCAGGTCACAGCGAGCCAACAGGGGAACAACGCGCGTCTCGTGGTCGAACCGCGCGGCGTATGGGAACACAACGCGTACCAAAGCGATACGCGCTTCGTGCTCGAGGTGCGGCCGGTGCGCGAGGATCCGACGCGACTGTTTCAGGGCACACGGCAAGGTTATCAAGGCGAGCGCTTGTCGCTGAACTTCCAGAACGTTGACGTGCGCTCTTTGCTGCAGGTAATTGCCGATTTTACGAATCTGAACATCATTACCAGCGATTCGGTTGGCGGCACGATTACGTTGCGGCTAAAGGACGTTCCATGGGACCAGGCACTCGACATTATCTTGCAGAGCAAGGGTCTGGACATGCGGAAGAACGGCAACGTGGTGCTGGTCGCGCCGCGTGACGAAATTGCTGCGAAGGAAAAGCTCGAACTCGAATCGCGCAATCAAATCGCAGATCTGGAGCCGCTGCGGTCTGAAGCCTTCGTCGTCAACTATCAGAAGGCTGAGGATGTGCGCAAGTTGTTGAGCGATGAGAAGCAGCGCCTGATTTCCAAGCGTGGCAGCGTGGCGGTCGATGTGCGCACGAATCAGATTTTCGTGCAGGACACCACCGCACGTCTCGAGGACGTTCGCAGACTGTTGCAACGAATTGATATTCCAGTACCGCAGGTGCTGATCGAGGCGCGGATCGTCGAGGCGGATGATAAGTTCAGTCGCAACCTAGGCGTGCGCTTCGGTTACGGGCGAATTACGAACGAAGCGGCGGTCGGCGGACAAAATATTCTGCCAAACCTACCGGGCACCAGCACTACCGGTGGCGTCGGAGGGAGTCTTGGCGGCGTAACCGTGGTCAACTCGAATCAGGTCAACCTTCCGGCGTCAGGTATCGGAGGGTTTTTACCAGGTTCATTCAACTTGACTCTGTTTAATAGCAGTCTGACGCGGCTTCTCAATCTTGAGCTCCAAGCTCTTGAAGCCGACGGCCGCGGCAAGATCATCTCTAGCCCTCGAGTGGTCACTGCAGACAAGGTCAAGGCGATCATCGAGCAGGGAACGGAGATTCCTTATCAGCAGTCGACGTCCAGCGGCGCTACGTCAGTAGCATTCCGCAAGGCGGTGTTGAAGCTTGAAGTCACACCGCAGATCACTCCCGAGGGCGCAATCTTTCTTGATGTCAAAGTGAACAAGGACACCCGCGGGCAAGAAACGATATCGGGACCCGCGATCGATACGAAAAACGTTCAGACGCAAGTCTTGGTCGAAAACGGCGGGACCGTCGTGCTCGGAGGAATCTACGAGCAGCAGGACCGAACGACCGTCACTAAAATCCCGTTCCTTGGCGACCTTCCAGTAGTCGGCAATCTGTTCAAGAACACGTCTTCGCTTAGCGATCGGACTGAGTTGATCATCTTTATCACGCCGCGCGTCGTATCGGAGCGTGTCAACGCGGCAATGCGTTAGGTTCATGCCTGCATGAAAAAGGGCCGCCCATGCGGCTCTTTTTTTTCCGCAGCCCCGATGGCGCCGTCAACTATGCAAACCGACCTGCGCTCTGTGTTCCTGATAGGCATGATGGGCGCCGGCAAGTCCACCGTTGGCAGGCTGCTCGCACAGCAGTTGAAATATCAGTTCGTCGATGCGGATCGCGAACTCGAAGCGCGCAGCGGCGTTCCAATCCCGACGATTTTCGAAATCGAAGGTGAAGCAGGCTTTCGACGGCGCGAGATTGGACTGCTGGACGAACTGACGCAACGTTCAGGCATTGTGCTGGCCACCGGCGGCGGAGCGGTACTCGACGCTCAGCTCGCTGAGTCGATGCGGGAACGCGGCTTGGTGATTTATCTGCGTGCGAGCGCCGATGAGATTTTCCGCCGCACGCGTCAGGACCGATCGCG
>JBDTQZ010000027.1:0-9109 GCA_039931935.1 Burkholderiaceae bacterium
CGCTTGACCGCATCATCAACTTCTTCCCGGAGGAGCGGCGCCAGCAGCTGCTGATGGACCTGTCGCTCAATTTGCGTGCGTCAATTGCGCAGCGCTTGATTCCATTCAAGGATCGCAAGGGAAGAATTCCTGCGGTCGAGATCATGCTGAATTCGCCGCTGATTGCCGATCTGATTTTCAAGCAGGAAGTACACGAGATCAAGGAAGTGATGAAACGCTCGCGCGAGCAGGGTATGCAGACATTCGACCAATGTTTGTACGACCTGCACGAGACCGAGCAGATTTCCTACGAGGACGCGTTACGCAACGCTGATTCGGTCAACGACGTGCGGTTGAACATCAAGCTCAACAGCAAGTTATACGGAGGCGTGGCCGGTATCCACAAGGGTATCGAGCACATGGGCCTCACCGGCTAAAGCCCCGCGGCTCTGCACGAGCCCTTTTCGGTGCTAGCCAGGCATCGAGATGTCGCGCAGCGTTTCGTCGACGTCTTCTTCCTCTTCCAGCGCGATGTCGCCAAGCGCAACGATGCCTACTAGCTGACGATCTCTATCCACGACCGGAATGCGGCGGACTTGAGCGTCCGACATTTGCTGCAGAACCTCGTCGATCGTGTCGGTGTCCGTGCACCAGATGACCTCGTCGGTCATGACTTCGCTGACGGGAGTTTCGGAGCCCTTGCCCTCGGCGACTGCGCGGACGGTGATATCTCGGTCCGTGATCATGCCGATCAGCTTGCGGCCATCACATACCGGTAGTGATCCCACGTCCAGATCGGCCATAGCGCGGGCAGCGTCGCGCAGCGTCTCTTCAGGCCGCATTACCTCGACGTCTTTTGTCATGATTTCGGCAATTGTTTGCATCTGCTTCCCTTCGCTTTGAGACAGCTTTTGAAAACTAGGCGCCGCCGACGCCCTCGATCACTTTGCCGCTGCCTTCGCAATCGGTGCAAGTGCGACCGTCGACGCGCCCGGTGCCGCCGCACATGCGGCACACATTTTCGCCCGTCCCCGGGGTGCCGGCCGGTGCTTCATCGCCGGGAGCCATCTCCGGCGGAAGCCTCGGCGAGCCTGCAAAGATGGGCGGGGAGTGGGGGTTCATAGGGTTCTCTGAAGTGGCGGAGCAAGGAGCGTTCCCTATGACGCGTTTACACTCGTTACCTAGGACGATCAGGGGACGACGATGAGTTCCGTCTACGACTTTTCCGCACAGACCATCGATGGCAAGACTCGCACGTTGGCCGACTTCAAAGGCAAGGTGCTGCTGGTCGTCAATACAGCGAGCCAGTGTGGCTTCACGCCTCAGTACAAAGGGCTCGAGGCGCTGCATAAGAAATATGCCGGCCGAGGATTTGCGGTGCTTGGTTTTCCGAGCAATCAGTTCGGGCAGCAGGAGCCCGGACCCGATACGGAGATTGCGGAATTTTGCGAAATGAACTTCGGCGTGACGTTTCCGATGTTCTCAAAGGTCGATGTCAACGGCCCGAACGCCCACCCGCTGTACAGGTATCTGACGTCCGAGAAAAAAGGACTGCTCGGATCGGAAGGAATCAAGTGGAACTTTACGAAGTTCCTGGTAGGCAAGGACGGTGCGGTCATCGATCGTTACGCACCGACGACTAAGCCCGAAGATCTAGAGAAGGATGTCGAGCGTGCGCTGGCGGCGTAGCTTGGTGACCTCTTACTCACTTCCCACATCGACCTTTACCGCGGCCGCACGCGGCCGATAGCCTCCGGCCACGAGCTCGAATCGAAAGAAGCGGCACTCGATCGGCCCATTGAATAGCACTGCCTTGCGCGTTTCCTGTAGGCGCATCTGTTTGGGCAGCTGGCGATCTGATGTCAGAAACCACGCCTCCCACCCTGGGAACTGCTGCTTCAGCCGGTCGCCGACGTTGCGCATCATGTCGGGCACCGACGCCGAACGAGGGGCGCTTTGTTCGCCGTAGGGCGGATTTGTAACGATCACTCCGCTCGCTGCTGCAGGGGTCGCTGCACGTGCGTCGACGGCGTTGAACTGCAGGCGGCCGTCGTCGATCCACGCTTGCAAGCCGGCGAGCTTGGCGTTGGCAATGGCTTGATCGACCACTCGTGTTGATATGTCGGAGCCGACCAGGTTGGCAACTGCGGCATCACTAACCGCCGATCGCGCGGCGTCTTTCAGCCGGCGCCAGGCGCGCGAGTCGTATCCTTTGAGCCGCTCAAATGCGAAGTGGCGGTCGAGGCCGGGCGGACGGGCGGCCGCGATCGACGCGGCTTCAATCACGATCGTGCCGCTACCGCAAAACAGATCGGCGAGGGGGGTCGACGGTGTCCAGCCTGCGAGTGCCAACAATCCTGCGGCAAGATTTTCTTTTAGCGGCGCTTCGCCCTTATCGGTCCGCCAGCCGCGCTTGAACAGCGCTTCTCCCGACAGATCGACATACAACGTGACGGTCGATGCATCAAGATAGGCGAACACACGAACGTCGGGATTGGATCGATCGATCGACGGCCGCGCGCCGGTCAAGTCTCGCAAACGATCGACGATGCCATCCTTGATCCGCAGCATCGCGAACTCGAGGCTCTGCAAAGGAGAACGCGATGCGGTGACGTCGACGCGCAGCGTCTGCTGCGCGGTCATCAGGTCCTGCCAGCGCACTTCCTGCGTAGCGTCGTACAGGTGCTGTTCGGACAAATACCCGCGCCTGCCGACTTGCCACAGAATGCGGCTTGCGATGCGCGAGTGAAGGTTCGCCGCATAGGCAGTGGCAAGCGTGCCGTTGAACGCCACACCGCCGGCTTCGGCGCGCAGTGACTGCGCCCCTACCGCAGCGAGTTCACCGGACAGCGCGGCTTCGAGTCCGCGCGGGCATACCGCGAAAAACGCGGCGGTCACTTATTAGCTCGACGCAAAACTACTGCGCGCCCCGATCTTGCGCCTGCGGTGCTCAACGTAACTCCGTACGCCTGCGCTCCTCGACGCAATCTCGTGGCTGCTCGCTACGTTTTTCATCGAGCTAAAGCTCGGTCGAGAAACTCAAGGCGGTCCTGCCCCCAGAAAAGCTCGTCCTTATAGATGTAGGTCGGAGCACCAAACACATTGCGCATGATGCCCTCCTGTGAATGCTGGACGTATCGCGCGGCGACTTCAGCCGAGCGTGCGTGTTCCAGCAGTGAATCGGCCTCGAGCTTGCGCGCGCTGACAATTTCTGCGAGCACGCCCCCGTCGCTGATGTTGCGCTCCTCGGCCCAGACGGCGCGTCCACAATCACCGGCGATGTCGAGGGCGGCCGCCGTGCCGTGGCGCTCGAGCACCGCGAGGATCAGCGTCGCAGCGGGCTCTGATGGAACCGGAAAGTGTTTCGGTTCAAGCGTCAGCGGCAAGCGAAGATGATCTCGCCAGCGCTTGAGTTCCATCATGCGGTATGCGCGCCGCTGCGGTGGTCGGTCCTTCAGCGCGAGGCCGCCCGAGACTGGAAAGACCTTACCAAGATCCATCACCCGCAAATTGATCTTCGCCTGATGTTTCGCGCAGATCTCTCGAAAGCGCGCATGACCCATGTACACGAAGGGCGATATCGGAGTCATGAAGTAATCAACGGTCTTTTCCATACATTCCTAAAACGGCTTCACGACGACCAGGATGACAATCGCCACCAGCAGGACGACGGGCACTTCGTTAAACCAGCGAAACCAGACGTGAGAGTGCGTGACTTGGCGGCGGACGAATTTGCGGTACAGGATGGTGCACCAGCCGTGATAGGCGATCACCCCCAACACCAGCGCAAGCTTTGCATTCATCCACGCTGTGCCCATGCCGATTCCGTAGCTCAATAGCAACAGGCCGAAAGTCAATGCGAGCACGGCCAATCCCGTCGTGAAGCGCAGCAGCTTGCGCGCCATCGTCAACAACCGCTCGCGCGTAGCGGCGTCCTCGACCGTGGCCAGATTGACGTAGATGCGCGGCAGATAGAACAGTCCGGCAAACCAGCTGGTCACAAAAATGATGTGGACCGCCTTGATCCACAGGTACCCGTTGCCCATTCGTCAACTGGAGCGGACTTCCCCGTTGCCGAAGACAACATACTTCAGCGACGTCAAACCTTCGAGGCCCACCGGGCCGCGTGCGTGAAGCTTGTCGTTCGAGATTCCGATCTCCGCCCCGAGCCCGTACTCGTAGCCGTCGGCAAAGCGCGTCGAGGCGTTGACCATGACCGACGCCGAATCGACCTCGCGCACGAATCGCATCGCGTTTGCGTAGTTCTCGGTAACGATCGCGTCGGTGTGCTTGCTGCCGAAGGTGTTGATATGCGAGATCGCATCCTCGATGCCAGGTAACGTCGAGATCGAAAGAATCGGCGCCAGATATTCGGTGCGCCAGTCGGCGTCAACTGCGTCGACGACCCCTGTGAGGCCGGACGCCTCGAGGATCTCGCGCGACTCGGGACAGCAGCGCAGCTCCACACCTTTCGACTGATAGATGCGCCCCAGCGCCGGCAGCACCTGCGCAGCGATACTTTGCGCAACCAGCAACGTTTCCATCGTATTACACGTGCCGTAGCGTTGCGTCTTGGCGTTGTCCGCAATCGCGATCGCCTTGCCGATATCGGCGGCGCCGTCGATATACACATGGCAGATGCCGTCGAGATGCTTCAGCATGGGCACGCGCGATTCGCGCATCAGCCGTTCGATCAGTCCGCGGCCTCCTCGAGGCACCAACAAGTCGATGTACTCGGTCATCTGCGCAAGTGCTCCCACGGCAGCACGGTCAGTCGTATCGACCAGCTGCACGGCGTCGGCAGGCAGGCCAGTGGCAACGATGCCATCTCGCACGATATTCGCGAGCACGCGGTTGCTTTCGATCGCTTCAGAACCTCCGCGCAGAATCGCCGAGTTGCCGCTTTTGATGCAAAGCGCTGCGGCGTCGACCGTTACGTTCGGCCGGCTTTCGTAAATGATCGCGACCACCCCCAAGGGCACGCGCATACGTCCGACCTTGATGCCGCTCGGACGCGGTTTCAACTCACTGATTTCGCCGATCGGGTCTGAAAGACGCGCAACCTGCTCGACACCCACGGCCATCTGTTCGATCGCTTCGTCGTCGAGTGTCAGGCGGTCGAGCAATGCAGCTGCGGTACCGGCCTTACGCGCGCGATCGACATCGAGCTGGTTGGCGTGCCTAATTTGCTCCCGGCTGTTGCGCAGCAGATATGCAATTTTCAGCAGCGCTTGATCCTTCGCGCAGCTGTCTGCCGCCGACATCGCGGCCGATGCATTGCGGGCGGCGCGCCCGATCGCCTGTACATGACCCAGGACGTCGACCACGTTGGCAGGTTCGATCGAACGAACGACCGCGGAATTCATTGCATGACGCTCCTCGGCGGGCCGGCGAAGCTCAACGCCAGATCGGTCAATTCTAGCCACACGTCGCTGTCGGTCCTTGGTGCAAGCAGACCTTTGGCGAGCCTGTCAATCTCTGCGGCGCGCAGCAGAGCCGTTTCGAGCGCGCCAGCCGAAACTCGCGCGAGTGCGCGCTCGAACAACCTTTCACGCGGTCCCCACAATCGGTTCTCGCGCGCCGCCACTGAAAACGGACGCCCCGCATCCACGTGCGCCTTTACCCGCAACAGTGTGCGCAGCTCTTCGGTGATAACCCAAAGCACCAGCGGAGTTGCTTCACCTTCGGCTTCAAGTCCCGCCATCGTCTTGCGGACACGCGGCGCATCGCCGCTCAACATTGCGATCGGCAACTGAAAAACGTCATAACGTGCGACGTTCAGTACGCTATCGGTCACCTGCTCTAGCGTTAATTGACCGGCGGGATAGAGAAGAGCCAGTTTGATCACTTCCTGATGCGCCGCCAGCAAGTTGCCTTCGACCTTGTCGGCCATGAATTCGAGCGCGTCACGGCCCGCGCTTTGATTCTGTCTGGCAAGCCGCTGCGAAATCCATTGTGACAACTGCGTGCGTTCGATGGTATCGATCTCGACCATCACGCCGGCACGTTCGAGGGCTTCTACCCAGCGCGCCTGCCGGTCTCGCCGCTCCAGACGCGGCACTGAGACAATCGTCATCACGCCGTCGAGAGCGCTCGAAGCGTGCGTTTCAAGCGCTTTCGCGCCAGCCATCCCCGGCTTACCGCTTGGCAGACGAATCTCGACGATTTTCTTTTCTGCAAACAACGACAACGCCTGCGCGGCCGCGGCGAGCTTTGACCAGTCGAAGCGGGCATCGGCGCTGAACACGTCGCGCTCCGAGTACCCTAGGCCGCGCGCGGTCGCACGAATTGCATCCTGCGCCTCGAGCGACAGCAACGGTTCGTCGCTGGCGACCACGAATACCGGCGGTAATGACCCCGAGCGCTGCGCACGCGTCAGCAATCCGGTGAGGGCATCGTTTCTAACTTGCACCGAATTTGATTCCCTGTAGTCGATTAACGATCTGGCGCACCAGATCGCTCTGCATATCGCGGTAAAGCAGCGCTTCCTCCGACTCTTTGGCGAGCAGCTCGGACTCATTGAAGCCGATATCACGCCTGGCAATCAACGACGTCGGCGCGATCAGCTCGATGCCCTCTGGATCGACCACACGGAACGTCGTGCGCAGCCGCAGTTGATAGTCGCGGGCGCGACCTTGGGCGTTGATTGACAGCACTTCACGCTCGCGTTGCTCGCCGAGCAATTCCACAATGGCCTGCGCATCCTTCCTATCCTGCACTATCCTTGCGTTGGTCGAAGACCGCACGACGCGGCTGATCTCGGCGCCGATTGGCGAGTTGACCGGCAATGCGAGATACAGCCGCTCGATGGGCAATGTTTGCGAGCCGCGAAGCTGGAAACCGCAACCGTCCAGCAAAAGCATGAGTGCGGCAGCGATCAGCAAGCGACGCATCATCAAACCGCGATCGTGACGAGTTTCGGTCGCACGACCTTGGAGAACTTGACCGGCCGGCCGTCGACAAATCGGATCACATTGGCGTCTGCGAGCGCAGTGGCGGTAATCGCGGCGTCACCCGCGTGCGTCGGTACGCGGATAGAGCCACGTACCTTGCCGTTGACCTGCACTACCAGCTCCATCTCGTCTTGCACCAGGGCGGACTCGTCAACCTGCGGCCACGGCGCATCGATGATCTCCGTGTGTTCGCGCGCGTATCCCAGGTCGTTCCACAGCGTGTGTGTGATATGCGGCGCAAGCGGATACAGCACTCGCAACAGGATGCCCATCGATTCGCTCATCACCGCCGGGCTCACCGGTGGATGGCTACCGTTGCCGGACTTTGCTTCCTCCATCGCATTGAGCATTTTCATCGCTGCCGAAACGACCGTGTTGTAGTGCATCCGTTCGTAGTCGGCGTCGGCTTGCCTTAGGTGCATGTGAATCTCACGCCGCAACTGCCGATCTTTTCCCGACAGCGATGCACCGTCGACTGCACCGACGCGCCCGATTGACTGCCACATCTGCGCACCAAAACTCCACAAACGGCGCAAGAAGCGATGCGTACCGTCAGCACTCGAGCTCGACCAGGGCGCGCTCTGATCCGGCGGGCCGGCGAACATCACAAACGCACGCGCAGTGTCCGCGCCGAACCTCGCAATGATGTCGCGTGGCTCGACAACGTTGTTCTTGCGTTTCGACATCTTCTCGATGCCGCCGTAATACACGGGCTCGCCGTCTTCGGCCGCCGTTACCTTGACGGGTCGTCCACGATCGTCGTATTCGACGTCGATCTCACTAGGGTAGTACCACCGCTTCTTACCTGCCTCGTCCTCTCGGTAGTAGCACTCGGCCGTCAGCATCCCCTGCGTAAACAGGCGCTTAAACGGCTCATCGAACTTGACCAGCCCCATGTCGCGCATCACCTTGGTCCAGAAGCGTGCATACAGCAGGTGAAGCACTGCGTGTTCGATGCCACCGATGTACTGGTCCATCGGCATCCAGTAATCGTTTCGCTCATCGACCATGGCGCTTCCGTTGTCCGGCGAGCAATAGCGCATGTAGTACCAGGACGAATCGACGAACGTGTCCATGGTGTCAGTCTCACGCCGGGCCGTTTTGCCGCAGCGTGGACACTCGCATTTCAAGAACGGCTCGTACTTTGCGAGCGGATTGCCTGTGCCATCGGGAACAAGATGCTCTGGCAGTACGACGGGTAGGTCTTTCTCCGGGACGGGGACGACACCGCAGTCGGCGCAGTGAATGATGGGAATCGGCGTGCCCCAATAGCGCTGACGCGAAATGCCCCAGTCTCGCAGGCGCCACTGGACCTGCTTTTCGCCGAGGCCCATCGCTTGCAAGTCCGCGGCGATCGCGTCGACCGCGGCTTCGTATATCAACCCGTCGTACTTTCCCGAATTGACGCACGCGCCACGCTCTTTGTCCGCATACCAGGCTTGCCAGGCGTCGGTCGAAAATCGGCAGTCGCCGTCGGCGGGAGCCAGGTGCGGCGCAACGGCGATCACGTCCTTGATCGGCAATCGGTACTTTTTCGCAAACTCAAAGTCGCGCTCGTCGTGGCCGGGCACACCCATCACCGCGCCTTCACCATAACCCATCAACACATAATTGCCGATCCAGACCGGCACGCTTTCGCCCGATAGCGGATGCGCAACGGAAAAGCCGGTCGGCACGCCTTTCTTTTCAATCGTCGCAACGTCAATCTCCGACGTGGCGCCACGTTTGCATTCCGCGATGAATGCGGCGAGCTCCGGTTTGTCACGCGCCAGGCGCGAGGCGAGCGGATGCTCGGCGGCGATCGCGACGAACGTGACGCCCATGATCGTGTCGGCACGAGTAGTGAACACGCGCAGCAGCTTCTGCTCACCCTCCAGCGCATAGGGAAAGCCGAAGTTGACGCCGACGCTCTTGCCGATCCAGGCTTCCTGCATCGCGCGCACGTGCGGCGGCCAGTCAAGCTGCTTTAGATCCTCGAGCAGCTCATCGGCGTACTTGGTGATCGCCAGGTAGTACCCCGGAATCTCGCGCTTCTCGACAATTGCATCCGATCGCCAGCCACGGCCGTCGATCACCTGCTCGTTGGCAAGCACCGTCTGATCGACCGGGTCCCAGTTGACGATCTGTGTCTTACGGTACGCGATGCCAGATTCGAGCATCTTCAGGAACGTCCACTG
>JBDTQZ010000028.1:0-9098 GCA_039931935.1 Burkholderiaceae bacterium
GCAGAGCTGCTCGCTGGCAAGCCATGCGTCGAGGCCGCCAAGCAGCGGCCGCGCACGTACGACTGCGACATCGCTTAGGCATATTTTTTCGCCGGGCGATTGGCAATGAGCCCAGGCGAAAATCATAGACTCACTTGCGGCTGCACGGCGCCTTCTATCGGCCGCTCCGAAGCCATCCAAGCGTCTAGCCCTCCTCGCAACGGACGCGCACGCAAATAGCCATGTCCGTGCAGCAGCCGCACTGCTTTCGCGGCCGACGCTTCGTTCGGGCACGAGCAGTAAACGATGATCTGCCGATCGCGTGCGCTCGCAAACTTGCCTGCTTCGATTTCGTCGAGATGCATGATCGAGGCGCCTGGAATCCGGCGCGGATCGAGCTTGTTTGCGTCGCGGCCACGAACGTCGATCAGCTCGATCGGCTCTCCGGCTGCTATCAACGCGCGCAGCTCCCGTACGTCGATGCGCGGTATGCCCACTGCGAGCGCGATCCGGCGACGCCACCAGCGCCATGCGATGTAAAGCACAAGCAATGCTGTCAGTATTCCCGCCGCTTCCCATCCGAACATAGAGACCTGATAGAGCACGGCTTCGATCTGATCGGCAAGCAACATCCCAGCACCCACCACGACGACGCCGAAGAGTGCGGAGCCTGCGATTGTCAGCAAAATAAATCTGCCCCACGCCATCCCGAGCGCGCCTGCGAGCGGCGGCGCAACCAGCGTCACACCGGGCAAAAACCGACCGATCACAAGAGCGGATCCTCCCAACCGGCCGAATGTGCCTTCGGTGCGCGCAACGCACGTATCGGGCGATATCGAAATGCGGCACAAGAGCTTCAACACCGAAGAGCCGTAACGCCGGCCCGCGGCGAACCACGCTGCATTTCCGAGCGTCATCGCAACGACAATCGCCAGGACAAGCAACAGCGGGTTGACTCCAGCCGTGACTGCGCGCGCGCCGGCAACCAGTGCGACCGGCGTCATCGGCAACGGCACGCCCAGCTCATGCAACAGCGTGTTTAGCCAAAGAATCCAGTAGACGTTTTGTTCGTTCAGAAGGGTGTCAGTCATCACGCACGCCCTGCCACAACAATGCGCGGCGGACTCACGCGCAAGCCAGCAATGTACGTGTCGATCAGTTGCGGCGCTGCTGCTTTCAGATCAAAAGTGTGTGGCGCTTCGACCCAGTCTCGCATCAAGCCGCCGACGAATGCGAAGGCACCGTGCGCCGCCAGGTGCGTGTCTGTATCCGCCGGCAACTGGCCCTTGGCGACCGCTTGATCGAGCACGGCTTTGCACTTGCCAAGACATTGAAGCCGATCCTGCACGTGCTGCAGGCCGACCGGTGCGAGCTCATCGGTGTACTCACAGCGAAGATAGATGACCTCGAAAATGTTCTGGATTTGCGGCGAGCTGGTCAGATGCTCCAACGCCTCCAGGCCCTGCTGGCGAAACAATGCGAGCGGGTCAGCGATGTCCTGGTTCTCAAAGTCTTCGAACGCGGTATCGATCGGCATCTCGGCGCGCGCCATCAGCGCCTGAAATAGCTCTGCCTTGCTCTCGAAGTGGTGGTACACCGCGCCGCGGGTCACGCCGGCGGCGTCCGCGACCTCGCTCAGCGACGCATGGCCGACTCCGCGCTCACGAAAGACACGCTCGGCCGCATCGAGCAATTGCTCCCGGGTTTCGAGCGCCTCTTGCTTCGTACGTCTAGCCATCTGATGTCATTCGAAATAGTGCTGAAACTTTGGTGTAATACAAACATACACGAATGTATGTATTATGCGGCATCGCAAGAAAACCTCCAACCCGCGAGCAAATCCCATGAAGCAACGTCACTCTCCGCTTGACATCGCCGAGCGCTGGAGCGCTTGGATGCGTGCGTTCACTCTCCTGGCGAGCATTGCTGCCACTGCAGTTGTCCTAACCGCTTGCGGGCGAGCGAACGGCGAAGACAAGGGCGGAAAGGGCGGCTTCCCGCCCGCCCCTGTCAGCGTTCAGGAAGTCAAGACGGCGACGGTTCCGATCCGCTTCGAGTACGTCGGGCAGACAGCGGGTTCGAAAGAGGCCGAAGTTCGCGCTCGTGTGCAGGGCATCCTGGAGAAGCGCACGTATCAGGAAGGCAGCAAGATCAACGCGGGCCAGACGTTGTTCATTCTCGACTCGCGGCCGTATGCCGCGCAGGTGCAGGCAGCGGAAGCCGAGCTCGCGCGCGCACAGGCGCAATACGCGCAGGCCAAGCGCAACTTTGATCGAGTCAAGCCACTCGCCGGCAGCAATGCACTGAGCCAACGCGAATTCGACGAGGCCACTTCCGGCGAAGAAAGCGGTGCTGCGGCTGTCAAGCAAGCACAGGCCAAGCTGACCGAAGCGCGTCTGAACCTCGGATACACGAACGTCACGGCGCCGGTGACCGGATGGGCAAGTCGCGCGCAAAAGTCCGAAGGCTCGCTCGTGTCGCCAGGCAACGACAGTTTGTTGACGACGGTCATGCAGCTCGACCCGCTGTATGTGAACTTCAGCGTGCCCGAAGCCGACCGCTTGCGGTTTAACCGGCTGATGAGCAGCGGCGAACTAAAAGCGCCGAGCGCAAAGGGGGTCGCGAAGAGCGGCGACAAATCCGGCGCCGCCAAACCGGTTGAAGGCAAATCTCCGCTGTCGGGTTACTCGGTCGCGTTGAAGTTGTCCGACGGCACCATTTACGACCGCAAGGGTCGCCTTGCATTCGTAGACCCGGCAATCAATACCAACACCGGTTCGTTCGATGCGCGCGCAGAGTTGCCGAACGCGGATGCAGCGTTGCGGCCCGGCCAGTTCGTGCGCGTGATCCTTGAAGGCGCGGTGCGACCGAACACGATCATCGTGCCGCAGCGAGCGGTGATGGACGGTCCGCAGGGCAAGTTCGTATTCGTGACCGGCAAGGGTCAGGACGGCAAGACCGACGTCGCACTGCCGCACCCTGTGACGGTCGGCGAGTGGGTCGAAGTCGATGGCCACCAGCAATGGATCATCGAATCGGGCTTGAAGCCTGGCGATGTCGTGGTCATTGATGGCATGGCGAAGCTGTTTCCGATTCCCGGCGGAGCTCCGATCATGCTCGGACCTCTTCCCGGAATGGAAGGCAAAGGCGCACCTCCCGCTGGTAAGGGCGAATTGAAGAAAGCGGACGCCAAGAAGTAAGCGCTGAACAAGAATACTGAGGAGTTCCGAATGTTTTCACGCTTCTTTATCGACCGCCCGATCTTTGCCGCGGTGCTGTCGATCTTCATCGTCATCGCGGGCCTGGCCGCGATGCGCACGCTGCCGATCGCGCAGTATCCGGAGATCGCACCACCGGTCGTCAGCGTGCGCGCGATTTATCCGGGCGCGTCCGCCAGCGTGCTCGAACAAACCGTGGCGGCGCCGCTCGAAAACGCCATCAACGGCGTCGAGCACATGCTGTACATGAGCTCGAACTCGTCGAGCAACGGCGCAGTCGAGATTCAGGTGACGTTCAACATCGGCACCGATGTCGATCAGGCGGCCTTGAACGTCAACAACCGAGTCAAGCAGGCAGAGGCGCGGCTACCGCAGGAAGTACGGCGACAAGGCGTCACGGTTGAAAAGGGCTCATCGGCATTCCTGCAGGTGTTGGCGTTTTATTCACCCGACGGCCGCTTCGATGATTTGTTCACGTCGAACTACGTCACGCTGAACGTGCTGGATCAGCTGAAGCGTCTGCCGGGCACGACCAACGTGCAGATCTTCGGCGCTAAGGACTACGCGATGCGCATCTGGCTGCGGCCAGACCGGCTCGCGCAGCTGAAGCTGACGACCGGCGACGTGGTGCGCGCGATTAACGAGCAGAACGCGCAGTTTGCGGCGGGCAAAGTCGGCCAGGCGCCGTATACGTCGGACAAGAACGGCACGCAGGAGCTCGCGTACACGATCACGACTCAAGGTCGACTTGCAGATCCGAAAGAGTTCGAAAACATAATCGTTCGCAGTAGCCCTGATGGGTCGACGATTCGCGTACGTGACGTGGCGCGCGTCGAACTGGGTTCGCGCGATTACGACTTTATCGGCCGCTATAACGGCCAGAACGCAACGCTGGTCGGTATCTTCTTGCAGCCTGGTGCGAATGCGCTCGAGGTGGCGAAGAGCGTGACGGCGACCGTGGATCGGCTGAAGCCGGATTTCCCGGCCGGCCTGACGTACGCAGTTCCTTACGACACCACACGTTTCGTCGAGGTGTCGATTCATGAAGTCGTGCTCACACTCGGGATTGCAATCGTCCTCGTGTTCCTCGTTGTCTACCTGTTCCTGCAAAGTTGGCGTGCCACGCTGATTCCGATCATCGCGGTGCCGGTGTCGTTGATCGGCACGTTTGCTGGCCTGTCGATACTGGGCTATTCGATCAACACGCTGACGCTGTTCGGGATGGTGCTGGCGATCGGGATCGTGGTCGACGATGCGATCGTCGTGCTCGAAAACGTCGAGCGCATCATGCGGGAGGAGAAGCTGAACGCGCGCGAAGCGGCAGTCATCGCGATGGAGGAAGTGACGAGCCCAATTATCGCGATCGTGCTGGTGCTGGTGTCGGTGTTTGTGCCGATCGCGTTCCTGGGCGGGTTGACCGGCGAGTTGTACCGGCAGTTCGCGATCACGATCTCGATCGCAGTGACGATCTCGGGCATTGTCGCGTTGACGTTGACGCCGGCACTGTGCTCGTTGCTGCTGAAGCAGGGGCACCGTGAGCCGCCCCGGTTTTTCAGGGCATTCAATAGCTGGTTCGGGCGCATCACCAACCGCTACACGGCCGGCGTGGTATGGATGATTCGGCGTAGCGCGCTCGGTCTTGTGCTCTTTGGTGTGATGGTGCTCGTCGCGGCCGGACTCTGGCGCATCACGCCGGGGTCGCTCGTGCCCGACGAGGATCAGGGTTTTTACATTGCTGCGGTGATCCTGCCCGACGGCGCCAGCCTGCAGCGGACTGACAAGGTTGTTTCTGAAGTCGTTCGACGCATCCAGAGCAACCCGAACAATCAGGACGTGGTTGCGTTCACGGGCTTCGATTTTCTGGGCGGTGGCTTCCGCAACAACGCTGCCACGATTTTCGTGACGCAGATTCCATGGGACAAGCGCAAGGGCGTGACGACGCCCCAGCTGGTCGGCGACTTCTTCATGAAAACCGGCGACATCAAGGAAGGGCTTGCACTCGCGTTCGCGCCGCCCGCGATTTTCGGGCTCGGCACCGCGGGCGGAGCGGAGTTCTACATCCGCAACCGCGGCGAAGGGGGGCCGCAGGCGCTGGCGGGGGCGATGGGGGCCCTGCTCGGCCGTCTGCACCAGGACAAAATGTTTGTGCAGGTCAACTCGTTATGGAAGCCCAACGTGCCGCAGTTGTACGTCGACGTTGACCGCGAGAAAGCAAAGTCGCTCGGTGTATCGGTCGACGAGATCTTCAACACGTTATCGGCGACGCTAGGCAGCTACTACGTCAACGACTTCAACAAACACGGCCGCACGTGGCAGGTACTGATGAGTGCCGAGCCGGCGTATCGCACGCGTCCCGACGACATCGGCGCAGTGTGGGTGCGTTCCGAACGCAATGAGATGGTGCCACTGCGGTCGGTCGCGCGCGTCGAATTCACGTCTGGCCCGGATTCGCTCGATCGGTACAACAATCTGCAGGCGGTGAAAGTGTTTGCGACGGCGACGCCGGGTGTGAGCTCGGGCCAGGCGATCGCGCGCATTCAGCAGGTGGCGCGCGAGGCGCTGCCGGCAGATTTCGACGTTGAATTCACCGGCGCATCGTTGCAGGAGCAGCAATCGTCGGGCACGTCGACGCTGGCGCTGGGCCTCGCCGTCGTAATGGTGTTCTTGATCCTTGCCGCACAGTACGAAAAGTGGTCATTGCCGTTCTCAGTGCTGATGGCACTGCCGTTCGGCACGTTCGGTGCGCTGGCTGCGGTCTACCTGCGCGGGATGACCAATGATGTTTACTTCCAGATCGGGCTGGTGACGCTGCTCGGCCTCGCCGCAAAGAACGCAATTCTGATCGTTGAGTACGCATCGCTCAAAGCATCCGAGGGGTATTCGACCGCGGCCGCGGCGATCGAAGCCGCTCGATTGCGTTTCCGTCCGATCGTGATGACGTCGCTGGCGTTCATCCTCGGTGTGGTGCCGCTGGCGTTCTCATCGGGCGCAGGCGCCGGGGCGCGTGTCTCGGCGGGCACTGGCGTGATGGGCGGCATGCTGGCCGCGACCTTCCTGGCGATTTTCTTCGTACCACTGTTCTTCAAGCTGATCAGCGATCGCAAATTGCGTGAGACGCGCAGTGCGGAAGAACTGCGTGCCGAGGTGGCCGAAGGTGAGCGCCGCAGTCTTGAGAAGCATAGGAAGCTCGCCGAGGAAGCAGCGACCCACGTCCATGTACGCAAGGGGCAAGCCGGACGACCACCGCATCTGACCGAAGCGCACGAGGGAGGCGAGTAATGAGATGGTCGAAGTTCATCGCTATCGCCGTTGCGGCGACGCTCGGCGCATGTGCGACTCCTGAAACGAAGTTACCGGCGCTGGACCTGCCGGAGCCGACGGCGACGCAATTCGCCGGCATCGAGCGCTGGTGGCTACAGTTCAATGACCCGCAGCTGACCACGCTGGTCGAAGAGGCTCTTGCAGCCAATCTCGATCTCCGCATCGCGATCTCGCGCGTCGACGAGGCGCGCGCGAGTGTGCAAATCGCGCGTTCAGCACTATTTCCGCAGGTCGATGCGTATGCGGGCGCGGGCCGTTCTCGCGCGAGCCGTGCGACGGAGTTTGTTTTCGTCGGGCCGGTAATCTCCGATACGATCACCGTTGGCGTGCAGGCGTCGTATGAAGTCGATTTGTGGGGCCGCGTGCGCTCCGGCCGCAACGCGTCGGAGGCGCAGCTTCTGGCGACGCGTTACAGCGTAGAAACTGTGCGCACCGTGCTGGCCGCGCAAGTGGCAGCCACTTATTTCGCGCTGCGCGGTTTCGATGCTGAACTCAAGATCACGCGCGACACCCTCGGCACGCGTGCCGAGAATGTAAAGCTGCAGAAGCAACGCTTCGACGCCGGTCTGGTCGGCGACTATGAATTGCGTCTGTCCGAAGCTGAACGTTCCGCGGTGGCAGCGCAGATCCCTGCGCTGGAACGCGCGGTCGCGCAAACCGAGGCGGCCCTCGCGGTGCTGGCGGGCCGGAGTCCGCGGTTGGTCTACACACCGACCATCGCGCGTGGGATCGACATGGCGACTGCGTCGCTCGGTCCGGAAGTTCCCGCAGGTTTGCCCGCCGATTTGCTGGCGCGCCGGCCCGACATCCAATCGGCCGAAGCAAATTTGGTGGCGTCCGACTTCCGCATCGCCCAAGCGCGCGCGCAATACTATCCATCGCTGATCCTGACCGGCAGTTTCGGCAGCGAAAGCAGCGATCTGTCCGATCTGTTCACGGCACCGGCGAGCGTGTGGTCGATCGCCGCGAATTTGCTGCAGCCGATCTTCAACGCCGGGCGCATTGCCGCACAGGTCGATACCGCGACAGCGCGTCGGCAGCAGGCCGAGATCAACTATGTGCAATCCGTCCAGGCGGGATTTCGCGACGCTCACGATGCATTGATCGCGCATCGCACCGCGCGTGATGCGTTCGTCGCGCAGGACGAGCGTCGCAAGCAACTGGTCGACGCGTTGCAGCTTTCGGATCAGCGCTACAAAGCGGGTTATTCGAGCTTCATCGATGTGCTGGACAACCAGCGCAACCTGCTGGACGCCGAACGCGCGCGCGTCAACGCGTTGCGTGATCGCCAGACTGCGTTGGTTAATCTTTACAAAGCACTGGGCGGCGGCTGGTCGCCGGAGGTTTTCGCACAGACGTCGGTACCGCCCGCCCGCTAGCGATTACGCAGGCGTTTCCGCCAGCGCTTCGTCAACGGGCGCCGGGCTCAGCTTCCACGTCTTGCGCACGATGTCGAGCAGCGCCGCGATCGTAGGTTCGTTGGCACGTCCCGCCTTGCATACAAACCAGAGCGCGGTGTCGATCGCGGTACGCGTCCAGATCACTACGTCGCCGGTGCGCTCGAGCCGCCGTGCAACGTCGTCTCGTATCAACGCAAGACCCAACCCCGAAACAACCAGATTCGTGAGCACACTCTCGTCATCAGCCTCAACCGATGCATGCGGCGGCGGCAGCGATCGTTGCGCAAACAGATCGCTGACTAGCCGCGTATGCGTGCTGATGTTCGGAGTGCCGATCCACGGCAGCCGACTGATTTGATCCCACTGCGCGCCATCGACGCGATCGGCCCATGTAGCCGGCGCAGCGACTCGATAAATCAGGCGCCGAAGCGGCAGCGCGTAGATGCCCGGGCCCGCGTCGTCGCCAAAGAAAAAGCTCGCATCGAGCTCGCCGCTTTGCACGCCCGCGAGCGCTGCGCCCGACATTGCGTGATGCAACTCGAGCTTCAACCGGGGATGCGTATCGCGCGCGAGCGCAAGCAGCTCGCCAAGCCGGTTCGATTCCGGATCGGCGACCGTACCCACGCGCAGTAGCCCCGCGATATCGCCCTGCATCTGCTTCGCAGCGCGTTTCACGTCGTCGGCAGCGCTCAGCACGAGGCGCGCACGCTCCAGCAGTTCGCCGCCGGCTGCAGTTAGCTGCATTCCTGTCGAGGCGCGCTCAAACAAGCGCACACCCAGCTCGCCTTCAAGCGCCTTGATGTGGCCGCTGACAGCCGGCTGGCTTAGATGAAGCCGCTCAGCTGCGCGTGTCAGATGATTCTCGTCAGCTACTGCTGCAAAAGTTCGAAGCTGATAAAGCTCCATAGCCCGCCCTTCTCACGTCCGGCAGTGCCATTGCGCATTGCCGCAAACTTTACAAAGCGTAATCGGGTAAACAGATCGTAAGCATCTGAAATAACGATTTTATTTACCTTTATTTCGGGCCGATTATCTCTTGGTGCAAGGCAGCAATTTAGCTGTCTGACTCCAAAATCAGGAGGTCAATCATGATCAGCTGGACTTTCAACAACCTAAGCGGTTTTTTCCCGCGTTCGTCTTCGCCTCGAAATGAGCATAGACGCGCGATTCAGGCCGCTTC
>JBDTQZ010000029.1:0-9048 GCA_039931935.1 Burkholderiaceae bacterium
GAATAACAACAGCGGCATTTCCGGCAGCGCAAGCTTGTCGCGCGCGTTCACTGCCTTTACGGTCAGCGCATCGAGCAACTCACACCGTGCGATTGGAATGCCCATTTGAATCGTCGCGATCGTTGTTTGCACCGCGTCTTCGACAGTCGGGAACGAGCATGATGCAGCGGAGACTGCCTCGGGCTGTGGGTAGATCCGCAGCGTGACTTCAGTGATCACACCAAGCGTGCCTTCGCTGCCCACGAACAGTCGAGTCAGGTCGTAGCCCGCGCTCGACTTCCGGGCGCGCCGCGCGGTGCGAATGACCTTCGCTTCGCCGGTGACGACTGTCAGCGCCAGTACGTTCTCACGCATCGTGCCGTAGCGCACCGCGTTGGTGCCCGACGCGCCGGTGGCGCTCATGCCGCCGATCGTGGCGTCGGCACCGGGGTCGATCGGAAAAAAGAATCCGGTGTCGCGAAGCTCCTGATTCAACTGCTTGCGCGTGACGCCGGCCTGTACGGTAACCGTCAGGTCCTCCGGGTTGATCGCGAGCACCTTATTCATCTGCGACAGATCCACGCTGACACCGCCCTGCAGCGCGAGCAGATGCCCTTCGAGCGACGTACCGACGCCATAGGGAATCAGCGGGACGCGATGGCGCGAGCACAGACCGACCAGTGCAACCACTTCCCCGGTCGAGTGCGCAAAAACCACGGCGTCCGGCGGCATCGGCGGGTACGGCGACTCGTCACGCCCATGGTGCTCCCGCACCGCATCGGCGGTAGACAGTCGGCCGTCGAAGATCGTCTGCAGGCCGTCGATGAACTCGGCAGCCAACGGCTTGCACAACCGGTGGGGGAAGAAAGGCGCATTCATAATGGCGTCCTTTGTCTGACTACAGGGCCATTCTATGGGCAACCGACTATCGCAGATCGCAACTCGCACCGGTGACGATGGCACCACCGGCCTGGCCGACGGCACACGCGTGAGCAAGGATCATCTGCGGGTGGCAGCGATGGGCGATGTCGACGAGCTCAACTCGAGCATCGGAGTGCTGCTGACCGGAGAACTATCGGACTCGATTCGCAGCGATCTGGCTGCGATCCAGAACGACTTGTTCGATCTTGGTGGTGAGCTCGCGATCCCTGGCTATTCGATGATCAGCGATAAACAAGTCGCACGACTCGATGCGCGGCTGGCGCATTACAACGCCGATCTTCCGCGTCTGGCCGAATTCATCTTGCCCGGCGGTTCACCTGCGGCTGCGGTTGCACACGTGTGTCGTACCGTATGCCGGCGCGCGGAACGCGCGCTGGTCGCGCTCGGCAGGCAGGACAACATCAATGAGGGGCCGCGGCAGTATCTAAATCGACTATCCGATCTGCTGTTTGTGTTGGCGCGCGTTCTGAATCGAGAAGCGGGCGGCGCCGACGTGCAGTGGCAGCAACGTAAGAACCAATAGTGAATCCGACAATGAGGATCAAGAATCTAGCCGCGGTAGCCGGTGCATTTGTGATCGGTACTGCGAGCGCCGCGCCCACGCGCCCGTTGATACCGCTTTACGACGCCCCAACTATCACTGCCCGCTGCGACAGCGAGCTCGCGAAGGCGCGTGCGACCAAGATGGCGATTGAGTCGAAAAAAGACTCGAGCGTCTTTACGGACTGGAACCGGCTGTCAATTCAGTATGCGGACTTTGCGTCTCCGGTCTACCTGCTGCGAAACGTTGCGACCGACAAGGCGACGCGTGACGCTGCGCAGACGTGCTTGGAGAAGCTCTTGCCGTTTGAAACTGAGCTGGCGCAAAGCGAGGCTTTGTATCGACGCGTACGGGCGGTCAAGCCTAAGGATGCGATCGACCAGACGTTCAAGCAGGACCTGATCGAAAAGTTTGAAGACGGCGGGGCGACGTTGCCACCCGACAAACGCAAGCGTGCGCAGGAAATCGCCGACGAGATCCAGCGCCTCGACTTGCAGTTCAGCAAGAATGTCAACGAAGACCCGACGACCGTCGTGCTGACGCCGGCAGAGGCGGCCGGGATGCCTGATGCATGGCTCGCGGCACGCAAACGCGATGCCAACGGCAATCTGGTGCTCGGTCTCGACTACCCCACCGTCGTGCCGTTCATGCAGAACGCGACCAGCGAAACGGCGCGGCGCAAGATATGGCTGGCGAAAAACCGCGAAGGCGGCGAGCAAAATCTCGCGCTTCTCGATCGAACCCTGAAGCTGCGTTACGAACTCGCGCAGCTGCACGGCGTGCCGGATTATGCAACCTACGCGATCAAGCGTCGCATGGCGCAGACACCCGCGGCGGTGAACGAATTTCTAGCCAAGGTGCAAGCCGCAGTTGATGAGGTCGAAGCGCGCGAGCTAGCCGAGTTGCGCGCCGACAAGGCGAAGTTCACAGGCACCGACCCGGCCGCGCCGATGCTGTATCGCTGGGACTTGGCATTTCACCAGGAGCGTGTGCGTCGCGCGCGTTTCAAGATTGACCAGGAAGCACTGCGTGCCTACTTCCCAACCGACAACAGCATTCAATACGCAATCAAGCTGACGGAGCGCCTGTACGGAGTTTCGTTTGTCGAGCGCAAGGTGCCCGTGTGGCATGAAGACGTGCGCTATTACGACGTTTTCGAGCAAGGGCCAGGGAAAGATTCGTCGGGAAAGCTCGACGCATTCATCGGCGGCGTCTACCTCGACCTCTATCCACGTGACGGCAAGTACAACCACGCGGCGGCGTTTCCGGTGCGCGCGGGATCGACGCTTGCGCAGCGCACACCGATCTCCGTACTGGTCACGAATTTCGACCGCAAGGGATTGAATCACGACGAGTTGCAAACGCTGTTGCACGAATTCGGCCACGTGTTGCATGGCGTTCTCTCGAAGACACGCTACGCCGACCAAAGCGGCACTTCGGTCAAGCGTGACTTTGTCGAGGCGCCTTCGCAGATGTTCGAGGAGTGGGCGCGGCGCGAGGAAGCGTTGAAACTTTTAGCGGAGATATGTCCCGAGTGTCCACGCTTGACCAGCGCGCAGATCGAGCAACTGGATTCGGCGCGCAAGTACGGGCAAGGCACTCGCTTTGCGCGCCAACATGAGTACGCGGTCTACGACATGAAGCTGCACACTGGGGTCCCACCGGCAGCGATGCCGACATGGGCCGAGCTCGAAGGTAAGACCCGGCTCGGCCACGTCGATGGCTCGCTCCTTCCGGCGAGTTTCGCTCATCTGATGGGTGGCTACGCGGCGGGCTACTACGGGTACATGTGGTCGCAGGTACTGGCACTTGACATGTTGTCCGCATTCGACGGCAAGTTGATGAGCCCGGAGGTTGGGCGCCGATATCGGCAAACGATCCTCGCGTCGGGCGGGCAGCGCCCGCCGCAGGCGCTCGTCGAAGCCTTTCTGGGCCGCAAGCCAACCAGCGATGCGTTTTACGCCGAGATCACCGGCCGCCGATGAGCTTGAACACGTGAACCAGCTGGAAGGCAAGGTCGCAATCGTCACCGGCGGTGCCGGCGGATTCGGTGAAGGCATCGCACGCGCCTACGTGGCGGAGGGTGCGCGCGTTGTAATCGCCGATCTTGAACGCAGCAAGGGCGAGACGCTGGCACGGTCGCTAGGTCCGGGCGTGGTATTCGCGCACTGCGATGTTTCGCTGCGGCCCGATATCGATGCGCTGGTGCGCTCGTGCGTTGAGCGATTCGGCCCACCGGATATCGTCGTCAACAATGCCGGCACGACGCACACCAACATGCCGCTTCTCGATGTCGATGAAGCCACGTTCGACAAAGTGTTCGCGGTCAACGTCAAGTCGATCTATCACATGGTGCTCGCGGTAGTGCCGTTGATGCGCACGCGCAAGAGTGGAGTTATTCTGAATATTGGTTCCACGGCAGGCATTCGTCCGCGCCCGGGGCTCACTTGGTACAACGCCAGCAAGGGTGCCGTGAATCTGCTGTCGAAGTCGCTCGCAGTCGAACTGGGGCCCGATCGCATTCGAGTCAACGCGATCTGCCCGGTGATCGGCGAGACCGGCCTGCTCGAACGATTCATGGGCATGCCGGATACACCAGCAAATCGAGCCAAGTTTCTGGCGACGATTCCTCTCGGCCGGATGTGCCGGCCGTCCGACGTTGCCGCGGCGGCGGTCTATCTGGCGAGCGACGCTGCGGAATTTATTTCGGGCGTTGAATTTCCGGTCGATGGGGCGCGCACCGCTTAAGTTAACCGCCGCGAGATTTCTTCGACGCTTTCGGTCGAATACCGCGTCGCTCGAGCGCCTCGCGCAACATGAATTCGATCTGCGAGTTCACCGAGCGCAGCTCGGTTGACGCCAACCGCTCAAGCTCCGCCCACAAAGCGGAGTCGACCCGCAGCAGGAACGCCTTTTTCTCCGCGCCCGTCACTCTTGGATGCCTAGCTTCAGTTAGCGGCCCGGTGGCTTACGCTGGCGTATCCAAAGCAGCGTGCCGACGGTTTCAAGAGCGATGCCGCTGCCGATCATCGCAAGCGCCACCGCGAGATCAAGTCGGCCCAGCCCGAGCAGCAGCGCCCCGATAGTCACCAGCAGCGTTCCGGGAAGCCACAGCACCAGCGCATTCATCGGTGTGTGCTTACTGATACAGCGTGCCGGTATTGATTACCGGTTGCGTATCGTTCTCGGAGCAGAGCACCACTAACAGGTTCGACACCATCGCGGCTCTGCGCTCGGAATCGAGATCGACGATGCCGCGCTCGGACAGTCCGTTGAGCGCCATCTCGACCATGCTGACCGCACCAAGCACGATCTTGCTGCGCGCGGCGATGATTGCTTCGGCCTGCTGCCGTCGCAACATCACCTGCGCGATTTCGGGCGCATAGGCAAGGTGAGTGAGCTTCGCGTCCTCTACGACGATGCCCGCCGGCTCCAGTCGGTCTGCCAGTTCATGGATCAGCGCGGCGGTCACCTTCGACTGGCTGGCACGCAAAGTCGGTTCATCCGAGCCTTCGTTCTCGCCTTCGTCGTAGGCATAACTTGATGCCAGATGGCGAACCGACGTTTCGGCCTGCACGCGGACATAGGCTTCGTAATCCTCGACGTCAAACACGGCTTGCGCGGTATTGCGCACCCGCCAGACGAGGGCGGCGGCGATCTCAATCGGGTTGCCGCGCTTGTCGTTGACCTTTAGCCGGTCACCGTTCAGGTTGTGCGCACGCAAGCTGATCTTCTGCTTCTTGTAGAACGGATTGGCCCAGCGCAGCCCTTCGGACCGGTCGGTACCGACATACTCGCCGAACAGCAACAGGATTGCGGCTGCGTTGGGCTGCAACATGTAGAGCCCTGCAAGCAGCAGCGCGCCGGAAAGAATCAGCGCGACGCCCAAAGCGAGCGACGTCAGTCCCATCGGCCGAACAACCAAGAAAATACCGGCAAGCACAAAGGCGATGCCGATCGCGGCCCATAGATAGCCACTTCCGCTCGTTCTTTCGATCTCTTTCGTGATCGGCGCGTTTTGCATACCTTCTCTCCGTTATCAATGTGATATCACTTTGATAGACACGGCGAGGGTTGTCAAGTCATCCCGACGGACGGCGTCGGCGGCCGCATAGAAGAAAAGTCACGAGCGCGCTTGCCGATGGTCGTCGGCGCCACGCAGCAGTAGGGTTGGCGCGAGTCGACCTAGCTATTCAGACCTATGGCGGTCCGTCTGTCGCGCACTGCCTTTGCCAGCGAATCAAGCACGCCAACACTGTCGTCCCATCCAATGCAGGCGTCGGTAATCGACTGGCCGTAACTTAGCGATTTGCCGGCGACCAGGTCCTGCCGGCCTGAAATGAGATGGCTTTCGATCATTACGCCGATGATGCGTGACTCGCCGGCGGCCAATTGCTGGCCGATGCTGGCGCACACCTTGATCTGGTTGGCGTGATCTTTCTGACTGTTCGCGTGACTGGCGTCGATCATTAGTCGCTCGGGCAGACCTGAGGCACGCAATTCCGCGCAGGCAGATTGGACACTCGCCGCATCGAAGTTAGGCTTTTTCCCGCCGCGCAGGATGATGTGGCAATCATCGTTACCCTTGGTCGACACGATCGCCGAGTGCCCACCCTTGGTGACCGAAAGAAAATGATGCGGTTGTTGTGCGGCTTTGATCGCATCGGTTGCGATCTTGATATTGCCGTCGGTTCCGTTCTTGAAGCCGACCGGACACGACAGTCCCGATGCGAGCTCGCGGTGCACCTGGCTTTCCGTCGTGCGCGCTCCGATCGCGCCCCACGACACAAAGTCCGCGAGGTACTGCGGCGTGATCATGTCGAGAAATTCGCTTCCGGCGGGTATGCCTGCGACGTTGATTCGCATTAACAACTCACGCGCCACGCGCAATCCGTGGTTGATGCGAAAGCTGCCATCAAGGTCGGGATCGTTGATCAGTCCCTTCCAACCCACCGTCGTGCGCGGCTTCTCGAAGTAAACGCGCATCACGACTTCGAGCTCCGATTTCAGGCGCTCGCGCTCGCGTTGCAATCGGCGCGCATAGTCGAGCGCCGCCTGCGGATCATGGATGGAGCAGGGGCCGATCACGACCACGATTCGGTCGTCCTCGCCGTGCAGGACTCGGTGGATTGACTCGCGTGCCTCGAACACGGTCAAGGATGTTTTCTCGTCGCATGGATACTCGCGCAACAGGTGCGAGGGCGGCGCCAGCTCCTTGATCTCCTTGATCCGCAGGTCATCGGTCATGTAGCGCATGGCAAGGGCTCCATCCATCGTGTGCTCGCAAAAAAAAACCGCCAGGTCGGCCTGGCGGTTCGTGTCGATTCGGTTTGTCCTAAGTGCGCCGTACGACTCGTTCCGCCAGTGGCCGGAAAAAGCCGTAAAAGTAGAAAAAGAACCGGTGCGCAGAAGCGATCATGCGCGCAAGATACCTGAGCTTTGGGTGTGCCTGCAAGTCAAACGTCGCCCCGGATGACCCACAGATAGCGGGTTACTTGCCAGAACACCGGCGCCGCGAACATCAAGGCGTCGAGCCGCTCGAGGACTCCACGCGTAAGCACGAGTTCGGAATCCCATTGCTTCGCCCCAAGACTGCGTTTGACCAGCGACAAGACGACGGTGCCCATGAACCCGCTGACGACGATCAGCGCGGACATGAAGAACGCCTGCCACCACAGAAACGGCGTCAGCGACCATAGCGCGGTGCCGATCAGGATTCCCGCCGCACCGCCGGCAAGCACACCCTTGGCCGTCTTGTTCAGATTGACTTTGAGCGGAGTTCCGCCGAACAGTGTGCTGAAGATCACCTGCAGCAGATCGGTCAGAAAAATAATCAGCAGGAAGAACAGCAACAGCAGCGCGCCACGATCCTCGTACCCGCGGATCGGCAACGTGGCTATCGCCGGTGCGTGGCTGACGCAGTAGACGCTGACCATCAAACCCCACTGCACCTTCGCGACTCGCTGCAGATACAACTCAGTGTCCTGCTTGATCGCCATCACCACCGGCATCAGCAAGAACACATAAACGGGAATGAACACGGCGAACAAATTGCTGCGCCCGAATCCAAGCAGCACGTATTGCGCCGGAATCACCAGGTAGAACGCTACCACCAGCGCCCAGTGATCCGAGGATTTGATCGGCGTCAGCGACACGAACTCGCGCAGTGCAAAGAATGATGCGAGCGCGAAGACGACCAGCAGCGCGTTGGGTCCGATGACGAACGCCACCGTGAACAGTGCGAGTACCGACCACGAAGACCGCACGCGCGAATTGACGACTGCCAGTCGCGTCAGTCGCACCGTGTCCATCGTGCGCGATGCGACCCACTGTCCCGCGCCTGTCGCAACGAGCGACAGAATTGCAAGTGCGCAGAAAATTGCGAGAAACGTTTCGTTGAGCGTCAGGCCCATGCCATTAACCCGACAGCTGACCCACCGCGGCGCGCGCTCGCCGCAAGAATGCATCCTTGTCCTCACCGGCTTCCAGCTTGAGCGCGCCACCGAAGCGCACGGTGCAGATGATCGGCACCGGCAACAACGCACCTTTGGGCATGCTTCGATGCAAGTTCTCGATGTAGACGGGAATCAATTCAATCGCTGGAAAGGCAATGGCGAGGTGATAGAGACCCGATTTGAATTCGCCGGGCAATGGCTGCGCCGAACGTGTTCCTTCCGGAAAAATGATCAGCGAGAAGCCGTGCTCGAGAGCGTCGCGCAAGGGTTCGAGAGGGTCGGCGTCAGGGTCGGCGCGGCTGCGATCGATCATTACGACATTGAGCTCGTCCTTCGCGATCGTGCCTCGAATGCCAGGCTTATCCCAATAGTCCCGTGCCGCCACCGGCCGCGTGTTCGCGCGCAACGCGCCGGGTAGGGCCGCCCACAGCACGATCGTGTCCATGTGGCTGGTGTGATTGGCGAAGTAAACGCGCTGAGCCGCGGTCGGCGCCGAACCTACCCAGCGCGGATACGCGCCAACAAGCAAGCGCACCAGCCAAACAATCGGAGGCAGCAGTTTCACGTGAGAGGCAACGTTGACGGACGGCGCAAGGCGACTCTAGTCTGGACACTTTCAACTTCAATTATCTGCGAGAGCTCATGCATTGGGCAAAGACAATGAGGCAGGATAGGGTTCGGTAGAACTGTGTCGCACGATCCATATGAAGTTTTGATGAGCGGGTTCGCGAACGGTTTTTTGGTCGCTGTATTTCGCGAATCCGCACGCAAATCCGTTTCGAGATCACCTCCTATGATTACGCCGCACCGGCGTCCCAGCTGCTAGGGAAAGTGGAACGATAGTGCGCACGGTTCGAGGCCGTGCCGCCATCGACAATACAAGGGCCTGGGCAGTTACGACGTCGCCGCGATATTCGATGCTCCGGATGATGCCTCTATGACCGCGCTTGGAATGGCCATCGGTGCCGCAGGCAACGTGCGGACTCAGACGATGCGAGCTTTCTCCAGAGAACAAATCAACGGGGTTCTAGCCAAGCTGACATAGGGTCTAAAGCACCTTTCTGGACTGCTGGTCAGCGCGACGGAGATCGGTAGGCGAGAGCGAGTCCAAAAGCAGATTCATTAGGGTGG
>JBDTQZ010000030.1:0-8802 GCA_039931935.1 Burkholderiaceae bacterium
ACCGTACGTGACTGACGAACAACTCGCGACCGGTACTCCAAGTCCTTGTACCAGTCCGGCGGCAGGCCAACGATCGTAAAGGCCGTGCACGAGCAAAGTGTGCAGCAAATGACGTTTTGGACGGTCGCGGTGTTTTCCAACACGACGAGGTGTCGATGATGCTTCGGCAACGTGAAGCCAAGCTCGGCGACGGCCTCGCGGCCATTGGCGAGCAGTCGAGCGCGGAACGCTGGATCGACCCAGGCCTTCGCCACGACACGTGCCCCATTCTGTGGAATCCACTCTTCCTGAGCGAGGTGGCCCAACTCCTCGGCTCCCGCCGTCGCGTTCATTCCACGCGCGTCAAGCGCGGCTTGAATCGCTTCGACCCTTTGCTCAACTGAGGCGGTGCGCTGTATGACGGGATCGTGGCTCGGCATGTTCTCGGTAAGTGGTGATTTGTCGATCCTGCGCGCAGCTGCAAGTATTGCTCGCGACCGTATGCGTCATTGTGCCAGTGACGGTCCCGGACAGGAGCGTCTTGATCACTACGCTTTGCGGCTTCACGGTGATCACCGTGACTTGGGGTGCCGTTTTTTCTGCCGGCGGCGTGTTCACGCGGTCACATGCCGCAGTCAGAGCGGCGGCGATGATCAGAACGAGTCGGAATACAACGGGTCGACACATGGCTGGATGCTAACAGCCGAACTTTCTGCAAATATTCGTGCCGGTTACGAAGTACGTCGACTGCCCGTGTTTTCCCAATGAAAGCGGTGGAGCGCGCGATGCATGACGGGCGCAACCAGTACGCCCGCCGTGACGAGAAAGATCAGTCCTGCATAAAGAGCATAGAGTCCAGCGAAGAGTTTGCCGCCCGGTGTCGCAGGTATGTGGACCGGCCCCATACCTCCCAGCAGCATGGCCGCGTTCAAAAAGGCATCGAGCCACCCCAGGCCCTCGTAGTGGCTGTACCCCGCCATTCCGATCCCCAGCGAAAGCCCCATAAGCAGCACCGCTACTGCCGCATGGCGTACAAACCTCCAGCCGAACGCCACGCGAGACAGTGGCGGATCGCGACGATGCTCGTACAGCGATTTCTTCTTGTCCACGTTTATCAACGGCGAGCTTTATGTCCTCTGTCGAGGTGCGATCCACTCAGAGCATTGATCATTAAGCCAACAATCACCATGTTCACCAGAAGCGCCCCGACCGAGATGCAATTGAAGCTTTGAGACACTTCGTAAACCTCGAAGGGAACATAGATTCCTGCGCTGCCTGCAGCGAGCCATTGCGCCCATCGCCTTTCGTTCCATAAACCGTAAGCCTCGAAAAACCGCACTAGCCCGTACGCTGCGGCCATGATCGACAGCAACCATAGACGAGCATCTGTTAGGTGCCCAGCAACTTCGACAAATATGTTTGGGTACTTTTTAGCCGCATTCAAATGTAACCGACCAACCAACGCCTCGGCGATTCGCCGGGCATCGTGATGTAAGAATGACAGCGCGCCCAATCCGGCCAACAGGGCTAGCGCTCCCTTGGCTGCTTCAAACAGAGCTACTGCACGGACGGTTCCACGGAGTCGCATGTGCAAGACTGATTTGCAAGTAAGGGCAGCCCATAGTCCGGGCAAATCGCTGCCAAGTCTGGGGGATCTGATTCTCCCTTGCGTGGGATTTACTGTGGGCCTCCAAGTGGTGTTTGGCAGTCATCGTCCAAACACGTCGACGAGATCGGTGAGGCTCACGGTGACATCGCTACCGTGCCGATAAAAGCCGCGTACGTCCGAAAGTTGAATGTGGGTGCGTTTGACCGATGAAGAATTCATTTCGTCTTGCGGCTTGCCAGTGGCATTAATTCGACCGCGAGCGAAAGGATGTGCGCAACGCCGACGTCAACGACCCGAGGAAGCAGCGACTGCTCACCGAGAACGTTCCCAATTTTCCGGTGTACATCCGATTCCAAACGCAGAGCCGAAGCGACAACTGGCAGCTACGGCGCGCTGACGTACGTTTCAACAGCTCGCTTCATATCGATTGGGACACGCTGCCCTTGTCGTCAACGATGGGGACGGCAAAGAGGGGCATCTGGCTCGGCGTTCGGCCTGGCCTTTTCGTCCACCTGGTGAACGTGTCTCACGGGCCAACCGTCGGTTAGCAAACCCGACGACAGCGCGAGGAGCCGGAATGCGGGCTGGGAGTAGTCAAACGCTCACCGATGAGGTCACTGTCCCCAAGGGTTGCTATCTGTCTCAAACGCGTTTGTCGTGTTGTTACGGACAGTCCAGAGTTGCGCGGGTGTGACGTTAGTGATGTCACAAGCGCGCTGGATGACCTGGGTACCGCCGACCTGCTCAGTCAGGCAGCCAAACGAGTTCGAGGCGACACTTTCGAAGCTGTAGACGCCTTTGCCGACGGTCGTCTGTCGCCGGATACCACGCCACTGTTGACGCTGGTCAGTGCGGTCGCAGAGTGCCAGTGCGATCACGGAATTGTTGTTGTCATCCGGTGAACGCAAGCACTTGCAGGGAAACTCCACGGACTCAATCACTCCCACGTTGACACCGATTCCTGTCGCTGCGGGCGTCATTCGCCAGCGGGTCGCGTTTGTGGCGGCGTCCGGCGCGTAGGAAGCATTCGCACCGCCGGTGCTCGACCAACTGCTGTTGTCTGCCTGCGCGAACGCGGTCTTTGTGAGGCCGGCCGCGCCTGCAGGTACAAGGCAAAACGACTTCGTATCGGTCGATGTCCATGTTTGCCCCTGGCAGTACCAGCAGGGGACCTCGGCGCGGGCGACGACGGTGTGCCGACCTAGCGGAAGAGTCAGATTGCCTTCGTCCCTGTTGGACCCAGCGCCCTGATAAACCATTTGATTGCTGACGTCGGTGCCGTCGACCGTGACGCGCAGGCCCGTATAGCGATCGTTCCCCGTCACCACCACCCTCGTCGCCGCTGGCGTCGAGGGGACAGTGATGACGCTGTCGGCGGCCGGCTGTTGGATCTGGATCGAGCTCGCGCACGCAGATAAAGCAGTGACCACAATTGCGGCGAGGCACGTTCTGAGTGCTTGGCATTGAACGGCAGATGTCGCGGACATGACTTTCTCCTGTCGTAGCTACTGGCGTTGCTGTAGCCTCACATCGTTCTTCCGCGCATTGACGCCGGCTTACCCGGAAGTTTCAGCAGCGTGCCGGTGTTGGTGACCGTGTCACCGTCCACACGAAGTACGGAGATGTCTTCATCCATAAAATTGCCGACATAGAGCCAGCGTCCGTCAGGACTGAACACGACGCCTTCGGGCAGCCCACGTACTTCAATCTCACCAATCTTGGTAACTTTCTTGCCATCGATTTTGAGTACGACGACGCTTCCGTTTCGGTTGTAGAACCAATCGGTCTTCGCGTTGTTCGAGCCGCGTAGCAGCAGCGCCACCGCCAATTTGCCGGTCGGGCTGATCGCGAAACCCTCGGGTGCGTCGCCTACCACCACCTTATCGATCACACGCTCGGGCTTGGCCTCCAGATCGATCACTGAGACGGTGTCGACGTTGCCGTCGGAGCCGCCGTTGTTGCCGTTGTCTGCCGTCAGCGCGAGCTTGCCGTCGGGCGTGATGTCAAGGTTGTAGGGCCATAGGCCGACCGCGAGGTCGCGCTTTGCGTACGTGACTTTCTGACCATCGACCTCGAGCATTGCGACCTTGTGTCCTGTGAACTTGCCGGCGATCGCGCGCTTGCCATCCGGTGTGAACACGACGTGCGCCACGTGCTCGCCGATCACCACCGTGTCGACCAGCTTCACGTCTTTGCCCTGGATCGCGAGCACGCTGATGGAGTTGTCAGCGCGATTTGCGATCAGCGCCAAGGTGCCCGCACGATTGATTGACATGCCGGACGGCTGCTTGCCGACCGACACGGTATTGATCAGTCGCGGCGGGCTCGTCGTCAGGTCAATGACGTACAGCTTGTTGTCCGGCGCGGGCTTCCAGCCGGCGCCTTCCCGCATCCAGTCCATCGAGTTGGCCACAAGCGCAAGTTGTCCGTTGGGCGTGATGCTCAAATTGGTCGGCGGACCGAATACCGAATTCATCAGCGGCAGGCTGGCGACGATCTTCGGATTGGCGGGGTCGGTGCCGATATCGACGATCGTTACCGAGTCCTTACCGGGCGCCCCAAACTGAACTTTGCCGTCATCGCCCCACGTGACTTTGCTGTCGATGCCGACCACCATGTACTCGGGCTTGCCCGGCAGCGCGCGATCCATAGTTGCACATGCGGCGAGCGTTGCAGCGGCGCACAGCAGCGCCAACGGAAGAAGTCGATTCATCATGGTCCCCTTGTTAGAAAGTTCTGACGCGTTCGTCGCGCGTGTTGGCACAACCGCAGTGGCTGGGCGATGCAAGGCCACCGTACCGGGCGCATCGGCACGTGTCAACATACCGATCGCACACCCGACCTCCAGACCATCACGATGAGCCTCGCCGATTGCCACAGCTTTCATGACTTTCGCAGGCTGGCGATGCGACGGCTGCCAAGCCCGATCTTCAACTACATCGATGGAGCGGCCGACGATGAAGTGACGTACCGACGGAACACGGCGAGCTTCGAGGACTGCGACCTGGTGCCTAACGTTCTGCGCGGGGTGGAAGGCGTCGATCTATCCGTGACGGTGATGGGCCAGAGGCTCGCGGTTCCGTTTTACTGCTCTCCGACCGCGCTGCAACGCCTGTTCAACCACGAAGGTGAGCGCGCGGTCGCCGATGTCGCATCGAAGTACGGAACGCTGTTCGGCGTGTCGTCGCTCGGCACGGTCAGTCTGGAAGAGCTGCGCAAGAAGTACCCGACACCGCAGGTGTATCAGTTCTACTTTCACAAAGATCGCGGTCTAAATCGCGCGATGCTCCAGCGAGCGAAGGACGCGGGTGTCGACATCATGATGCTCACCGTAGACAGCATCACCGGCGGAAATCGCGAGCGCGATCTGCGCACCGGTTTTTCGATTCCATTCCGGCTCACGATGGGTGGAATGCTTCAGTTCGCGATCAAGCCGGCGTGGGGATTGAACTACCTCACGCACGAAAAGTTCAAGCTGCCGCAACTGGATGAGCACGTCGACATGAGTGGCGGCGTGATGTCGATCGGCCGCTACTTCACCGAAATGCTCGACCCTTCGATGAACTGGAACGACGTCGCCGAGATGGTCCGACTGTGGAACGGACAATTCTGTTTGAAGGGCGTGATGTCAGTAGAAGACGCAAAGCGCGCGGCCGAGATCGGCTGCACCGGAATCGTTCTGTCCAACCACGGCGGGCGACAACTCGATGGCTCGCGCGCACCCTTCGATCAGTTGGCGGAAGTCGTCGATGCCGTCGGCGATCGGTTGGATGTGATGATGGACGGCGGAGTCCAGCGCGGGACGCATGTGCTGAAGGGTCTGGCGCTCGGCGCCAAAGCGGTGGGCTTGGGACGCTTCTATCTGTTTCCTCTGGCTGCTGCAGGTCGCGCCGGCGTTGAACGGGCACTTGGCCTTATGCGTGCGGAAGTTGAACGCGGGATGAAGTTGATGGGGTGCAAGTCAATTGGCGAGCTGTCGCGCGATCAGCTGCGGTTCAGGTAGTCGGAGTTGAACATGTCTATAACGCAACGGTTACAAGATTTACTGAGGATCGCATCGCTGCTCTCCCTGTTCGCGACGAGCTCGGTCAGTGCGCAAAGTCTCGTCTGCAGCGTGACGCGGCACTGGAAGGTATCGAGCGTTACGCAGAGTTCAAACGATGAAGAAGTTTCCCTTGCGATTGAAACCACAGATGCAAGAGGAACAATTCAGCAGATGACCGTCTCGATTCCTCTCGGTTCGACACGCTTTGTGACGCAACACGGCCGTGCCGGCTGGAACTCCGCGGTGCATGTGCAGGAAAGCGAACGGCCCCAAACAGCGAAGGTGAGCACGCTGGCATGGTGCGACGGGCGCATGCGCGGGTATGACGAAACCGTTCTTCCCATTCAGATGCCGCTGGATCGCACTTAGCGGGTGTAACTGATTGACCGGTGCGCGCTCAACGCCGGGTGTTTGCCGCGACGAGAATCGATGCCGCCGCATCCGCCAGTACTTGGCAACCGAGCACGATGTCCTCCTCGCGGCTGTCCTCGGCGAAATCGTGACTGATGCCACCGAGCGACGGGATGAATAGCATCGCTGACGGGATCGATGCCGAGACGATGCCTGCGTCGTGGAACGCGCCGCTTGGCATGCGCTGCCAGCTACCCGGTGCGTGGCGTTCCGCCGCGGCTTCGATATGGGTCTGCAGTGCGGCGTCCATGCGGGTCGGCGCGATTGGCGCGCGCGTGGGGAGCGCTTCGATCGTGACGCCGTCGCGCGCGTTCATCTCGGATACGAGACGCGCAGCGATCGCTTCGAAAGCATCGAGCGGTGCCTCCGACTGATCTCTAAATTGCAGGTCGAGCTCGGCGTATCCCGGCACGATTGAAGTCGCGTTCGGTTCAACGCGTAAACGGCCCATCGTCCAGACGCTGCGTTCAGCGGCCACTTTCGGAAATTCCAGGTTGATGCGATGCGCGAGTTCGAAGAGGGCAGTCGTTGCATCACGTCGGCGCGCCATCATCGTCGTGCCCGCATGGTTCTGCTGGCCACGAAAGATGAAGCGAATGCTGCGCAGGCCGACGATGCCGGTCACCACGCCGATCCTCAGCCCGGCATCTTCGAGATGCGGGCCTTGTTCGATATGCGCCTCGATGAATCCGACGTAGCGATCGCGCGCGAGCCTCACGCGCGGCACATTCGCCAGACCTGCTTCGCGTAGCGCGTCTGCCAGTGCGACGCCGTGGCTATCTACTGCACCCTGTTCCATTTCCGGAGACAGTGCACCTATCAGCGAGCGGCTGCCGAGACAACCGACAAAACGCGACTCTTCATCCTGAAATGACACTGCGTCCACCGGCAACGCACGTGTTGTGCTGTCGGCGGCGAGTGCGCGCGCGACTTCGAGTGCATAGATCACGCCTAGTGCGCCATCGAGCCAACCTCCAGTCGGCTGCGTGTCTGAGTGGGAGCCAAGCAGCAGCGCCTTGCCAACTTGTCGCGAGCGGCCCAATACGTTGCCCACGCCATCGATCGTCGCTTCGAGCCCTGCGTCTTCGTATCGGCGTTTGAGCCAGCGCCGCGCTTCCATGTCCGTAGCGCTGAACGCCGGTCGCACGACGCCGGTGCCTTGCGCGCCGATCGTGCGCAGCGCACGCAAGTCCGCAAGCAGGCGGTCTCCATCGATGCGAGGCATATGCCGCGCATTCTATGTGTCACCTCGTGATGGCGTCCGACGCCCTCGCGAAGCCGCGCAACGGTCGCGGCGGCATCTGCGCGGCGCGTGCGACGCGGATCTAACGCGATCCGGCGCCCAAGCCGCGTATTCTTTCAGCGAAGAAACATGTCGGACTTTGCATGGAGCCGTCACCGGATCACTTCGAGGTTGTAGCGGGACGTGGGTTCTTTCGGCCGGCCGGCCACGTATCGCTCGCCGAAGCGGTGGAGCTGGTCGACCGTGCTATTGCGCACGCTCGTGCGTCCGGCATCACAAGGCTCATGGTGAGCGGATTGCAGCTCACCGGGGTTGAATCACCCAGCCTTAGCGAGCGTTATTTTCTTGTCGAGAAGTGGGCGCGAACAGCTGACGGAGCAGTTCGAGTGGCTATGGCCATCCATCCGCACCTGATCGATCCGAACAAGTTCGGCGCCACGGTCGCGGTCAACCGGCGGTTGATTGCAGATGTGTTCGTGACGGAGACGTCGGCTATCGCCTGGCTCGACAGCGATGCTCCGCCTTCTTTTCCATGCACGGTGTAGCGAAGCTCGCGGCGGATTGCGTTCTACGGCGCTATGCCAGCGGCTGACACGCTGGAAAGGTTCATCGCGCGCGTCGAAGAGAACGCGCACGCTGAGGCTGTCGAAGAGTTCTACACGGTGGATGCTTCGATGCAGGAAAACCAGTCCGCACCGCGCGTAGGACGCGACGCTCACGTGGCAAACGAGCGTGCCGTTTTATCGCGAGCGAAAACGGTAATGTCCAAATGCGTTCGACCGGTGTTCGTGAACGGTGACCATGTCGTCCTTCGCTGGATCTTCAGGTTCGAATGGCTCGACGGAACCGTCACGCATATGGAAGAGCTTGCGTATCAGCGCTGGGCAGGCGAGCGCATCGCGGAGGAAACGTTTTTCTACGACCCGGCGCAGCGAGTACCCAGGCGAGAAGCTTGAGTTACTTGCTCAAGCCATCCCTATGCGTACCGCGGCTTGTCTGAACAGGGCTTCTGCGTCCGGTGAAAACCGAAAGGCGGAAAAGAAGTCATCGAGCCGGTAACCGGGAAGCGCCTTGTGAACTTGCGCCGTGAAAGTCAGCGCTTCGTCGACTCGCCCAGCGAGCGCCAGGCAATGAGCCGCGATCGCCAAAATGTGTGCGTGCGCATTGGGGCGCGCGGCCGCCTTGATCGCCCACTCGGCGGCTTCGTCGAATTGCCCGAGGCGAAGAAGCGCCATCGCGCGCGTACCGAGCATGCCGAACAGCAGTGGGTCGAACGGGCTGAGATGGCGGGAGTGGTCGGATGATGCAATCGCTGCTCGAGGGTCGCCCGACGTGGCATTGACGAACGCGAGCATGTAGTGACCGAGTGCGAAGTTCGGGCTCAAATCCACCGCGGTCTCCAACTCCGTGAGGGACTCGACACGCCGGCCGCGTAGCCAAAGTGCTCGGCCCATCGCCCAGTGCGCGGCGGGATCGCGATCGTCGGCGATAAGGCTCTGGCCAGCCGCTTCGAAA
>JBDTQZ010000031.1:0-8642 GCA_039931935.1 Burkholderiaceae bacterium
GGTCGGCCTTGGAGGCCTGGCGCTTGCGTTCATCGAACAGCTGGTGATTACCGTTCACACGCGACGCTTGCCACCTGCGGTCAATGAAGTGGCTCACGTCGAATAGGCAATGGGTACGCTAGTCGCTCTGCTCCTAATCGTCGCGCTGTTCGTGATTTTGGGCGCGGGCGTTTGGGTCGGAATCGCCGTGCTGGGCGTCGCGTTCATCGGCATGGAGCTGTTCACCACGCGTCCCGCGGGCGACGCGCTGGCATTGACGGTATGGGGCTCGCTGTCGAGCTGGACGTTGACCGCCTTGCCGCTGTTCGTGTGGATGGGCGAGATACTGCTGAAGACGCGTCTGTCCGAGGGGATGTTTCGCGGTCTTGCGCCGTGGCTGCAGTGGCTTCCAGGACGTCTGTTGCACACCAATATCATTGGCTGCACCATCTTCGCTGCCGTGTCGGGCTCGTCGGCGGCGACCTGCGCGACAATCGGCAAGATCACATTGCCCGAGCTGGCGAAGCGCAAATATCCGGAGCAGATCTCGCTCGGCTCGCTGGCCGGCGCCGGCACGCTGGGTCTGCTGATTCCGCCATCGATCATCATGATCGTCTACGGTGTCGCCGCCGATGTATCGATCGGCAAGCTGTTCATCGCCGGCGTGATCCCCGGCTTGATGCTGGCGGCGCTGTTCATGGGCTACACGATTTTCTGGTCGCTGCGCAACGCGGCGAGCATTCCTCCGGCGGATATCGATCTCGACTTTGCGGGCAAGCTCTCCGAGTCGCGGCATTTGATTCCGGTGATGCTGCTGATCGTGGCGGTGCTTGGTTCGATCTACGCCGGCGTCGCTACTGCCACCGAAGCCGCCGCACTGGGGGTCGTCGGTGCGTTGACCGTGTCAGCCCTGCAGCGAACCCTGACCTGGCGCACCTTTGTCGATTCGCTGATGGCCGCCACGCGCCTGTATTGCATGATCGCGCTGATTCTTGCCGGCTCCGCGTTTCTTGCGCTATCGATGGGCTTTATCGGATTGCCGCGTCAGCTCGCCGAGACGATCGGGTCGCTTAACCTGCCGCCGTTCGCACTGATCATGCTGTTAATGGTGTTCTTCGTCGTCTTGGGCTGTTTTCTCGACGGCATTTCGATGGTCGTGTTGACGATGGCGGTACTGTTGCCTACGCTCCAAACGGCAGGTATCGATCTGCTGTGGTTCGGGGTCTTCATAGTAGTCGTGGTTGAGATGGCGCAGATCACACCGCCGGTTGGGTTCAATTTATTCGTGCTGCAAGGAATGACCAAGCACCAGATCAACACGATTGCGGTAGCGGCATTTCCCTATTTTCTGATGATGCTGCTGGCGGTTCTCGCGATCTGGTTTTTTCCGGCGTTGGTCACCTTTCTACCGTCACAGATGAAACTCTGACGGCGATGCGCATCGTCGTGATCGGCGCCGGCATTATCGGCGTGACCACCGCCTACTTTCTGCGACGCGACGGCCACGATGTGACTGTCATCGAGCGGCGCTCGGGCGTGGCGCAGGAGACCAGCTTCGCAAACGCAGGCGTGATGGCGCCGTCGTACGTCGCGCCATGGTCGCAGCCTGGGATGCCGGCCAAGGTCCTTGCCTATCTGTTCAAGGCCGAAGCCCCGATCGTATTTCGGCCATCGCTGGATCCGGCGCTCTGGCGCTGGATCGCACGTTGGCTGGGCGAGTGCCGTGTCGAACGATTCACCCGTAACAAAGCACGTATGCAGCGGCTTGCGTTCTACAGTCAATCGGAGCTGCGTGCGCTCCGCGAGTTGCATCAGCTTGATTACGAACAGACGATCGGCTACCTGCAGCTCTTTCGTACGCACATTGAAGTCGAACGTTCGGCGGTGACCCGCAAGATGTTGACCGAGCTCGGTGTCGCGCATCGTTTGCTTAGCACCGATGAAGCGCATGCACTCGAACCCGCCTTGCATACGCCGACACGGTTGGCAGGCGCGCTTCATCTGCCGAATGATGAAACCGGCAACTGCGCATTCTTCGCGCAGCAGCTAAAAGATATCGCTATTAACGACGGTGTCGACTTCCGCTTCGGTGTAGTCGCGCAAAGCCTGCGAGTCGAACAGCAGCAAATCACAGGACTGCGCACCGACACCGGTGACGTTCAAGCTGACGCGTTTGTCGTCGCCGCTGGAATCGACAGCCTTGCGCTGCTGCGGCCGCTCGGGATTCGGCTGCCGATGCAGCCGGTCAAGGGCTACTCCGCTACCGCGGCGATCACCGGGTTCGAGCACGCGCCGTATATCAGTGTCATGGATGAAACGTACAAAGTCGCGATTACGCGAATGGGCAAGTGGCTCAGAATCGCCGGCACAGCCGAGCTTGGCACGCGCGGCATGCAGTTGCGCGACAGCGCACTGCGTACGCTGCTGAGAGTTGCGCAGGACTGGTTTCCCTACGCCGCTTCGTACCCGAAATCGCGCTTCTGGATCGGCGCCCGCCCGATGCTGCCCGATGGTCCTCCGGTGCTGGGTAAAACACCGATCTCCAATTTGTATCTGAACACCGGGCACGGCTCGACCGGCTGGGTCATGTCGTGTGGCTCAGCGCGCGTGCTGACCGACGTGATCGCACAAAGAGCGCCGGCAATCGATCTCGACGGTCTCACACTCGATCGCTACGCGCGACATCATTGACTATGGGCATTACGCTGCTAAGCGTTGCCGAATTACGCGCGATCGAGCGACAGGCGCAAGCCACCTTACCCGCCGGGACGTTGATGGCGCGCGCCGGTGCCGCTGTCGGTCGCTGCATCGCCGTGTCGCAATCGGGCATGCCACTGTCGGTCTGCGTCGTTGCCGGCCCCGGCAACAATGGTGGTGACGGCTACGCAGCCGCAAGCGAGCTGCGGGATGCGGGCCATCGCATCACGTGCGTTCAATTAGCCAAGCCCGTCTCCGACGATGCCCGCACTGCCCTGACTCGCTGGCGATCGTCCGGCGGCACAACTCGCGCCGAGCTGCCAACCGGCCAGCATTTCGACGTGGTCGTCGATGCAATGCTCGGCATCGGACAAACGCGCCCGCTGCAAGGTGTTTTACTCGCCGCTGCACAGTGGATCAACGCGCAACGCACGCACGTGGTGGCGATTGACGTTCCCAGCGGACTCGACGTCGATCGCGGCTGCTGGCTCGGAGGAGTCGAGGGTGTCTACGCGTCCGAAACGATCACGTTTATCGCCGACAAGCCGGGCCTGCACACGGGCGACGGCGTGGACGCCGCAGGCAGCGTCACGGTAGACCGACTGGAGCTAGAACCCGCGTCGACGCGCACGATGTTGACCGACCCGTCCGATTTTTCGCAGATAGTCATGCCGCGACGGCGCAACACCCACAAAGGCAGCTATGGCAACGCTCTGATCATCGGTGGCGCCGCTGGCATGGTGGGAGCCGCGCTTCTGGCCGCGCGCGCAGCACTGACCATCGGCGCAGGTCGCGTGTATGTCGACTGCATTGGTGCGCCAGAATTCCGCGTCGATCCGGGTCAACCGGAACTGATGTTTCGCCCGTATGCCACGATTGAACACTTGCATTCGATCGTCATTGGCTGCGGGCTTGGAAAAAGCGACGCAGCGCGACGGGCACTGCAGTGGGCGTTGGATAGCGACGCATCGCTGATCATCGATGCCGACGCATTGAACTTGCTGTCACATGGTCCCGCGCTCAGCGAGTGCGTCGCAGCCCGCAACGCCACAACCGTGCTCACCCCGCACCCGCTCGAGGCTGCGCGCCTGCTGCAAGTCTCCGTGGATGATGTGCAGTTCGATCGCATCACGCGCGCTCGAGAACTTGCAACACGCCATCGAAGCATCATCGTGCTGAAGGGCGCCGGTAGCATCGCCGTACACGTCAATGGCCGCTGTGCCGTCAATCCGACCGGCGGCCCTGCGCTTGCGACGGCGGGGACAGGCGACGTGCTGGCTGGCTTGTTGGGGGGTCTGTTCGCGCAGCACTTCGACCCTTGGCAAGCGACGCTGGCCGCAACGTGGCTGCATGGCCGCGCGGGCGAAGGGCGTGATGTCGGTTTGACTGCGGGCGATATCGCGAAGCGGGTTGCGGACGAGCTGGTCAGGCTGCGGGCTACGCCGCACGCTAGTGAATCTGGGCTGCGCCCCTCACACTGATGCCTCTACGTACCGGTGACCACTCGGCCTGCGTGCAGCTCGATTTGCCGGGCGCACCGCCGGGCGATGTCTGGATCGTGCGTCACCAGTAACAGCGTCGAACCGCGCTCGCGATTGAGCTCAAACATCAAATCGATCACCGCTTCGCCAGTCCGTGCGTCCAGGCTGCCGGTCGGCTCGTCAGCCAGCAGCAACGGCGGTCGCAGCACAAACGCGCGTGCCAGCGCCACCCTCTGTTGCTCGCCTCCGGATAAATACTTCGGATAGTGCGATAACCGCTCCCCCAGTCCGACCCGCTGCAAGAGGTTGCGCGCAGCGTCTACCGGCGACGCATCGTCTGGAGTTCGCCCCGTCAACTCCAGCGGCAGCAAGACATTTTCAAGAGCATTCAGGTGCGGCAACAATTGAAAGGACTGGAACACGAATCCGAGAGACTCTGCGCGCAGGCCCGCACGGCCGTCTTCATCGAGCGCGAACAAGTCTCTACCGAACATGCGGACTGCGCCTGAGGTTGGAACGTCGAGTCCCGCCAGCAGTCCTAGCAGTGTGGATTTTCCAGAACCAGACGCGCCGACGATGGCCACCGTTTCCCCGGACGCGATAGTCAGATTGATATCATCCAAAATCGTCAAGCTGCCTGTGGCATCCTGCACGATCTTGGTGAGATCACGCGCCTCGACCGCGATTTCCTTGTTGTCATTCATCTCGTGCGCAGAGCTTTCCTGATTCGTTCCGTTCGATCACTGGCAATTGTGCTGTGCGCCGTCGCATTACATGCGCCGGTGTTCGGCGCGGTGAGTTCGACTGCAAAAGAAACTGCTGCCGATAGCGAGCGCTCGGTGCTTCTAGTGCTCGGCGACAGTCTGTCGGCGGAATATGGATTACAGCGTGGCCAAGGGTGGGTGCAGCTACTTGCAAACCGACTGCAGCAGGACGGATCGAATTATACGGTCGTCAATGCGAGCATCAGCGGTGACACCACCAGCGGGGGGCGCGCACGATTGCCCGCGCTGCTGAAGCAGCATCAACCGTCGATCGTCATCATCGAGCTCGGAGGTAATGACGGTTTGCGCGGCTTGCCGGTGGCTCGAATGCAAGACAATTTGACCGCGATGATTCGCGCCAGCCAGGCAGCGGGAGCACGCGTCGTGGTAGTTGGAATTCGAATGCCGCCGAACTACGGCCGTGAATACACCGAGCGCTTTTACGGCGTGTTCGCAACCGTCTCCAAGCAGCACAACGCCGCGCTCGTACCGTTTCTGCTCGAAGGCTTTTCGGATTCGGCGGACTTTTTTCAAGCCGACCGTATCCATCCGAGTGCACAGGCGCAGACGAGAATTCTGCAAACGGTTTGGCCCGCCCTTGAACCGATGATTGTGACGCGAGGTTCGACGAAAGCCTCGGCAAAGGCTTCAGTGAAGGCGGGTCAATGACTGCCCGCGCATGGTCCGCGTCCGATCTCAGCGTGATCTCGGCGTCAGATGCGTTGGTGCAACTGTCGCAGTTCGATTCGCTGGTCGACGTTCGCACCGAAGCTGAATTCGCGATCGATCACTTACCAGGCGCGATCAGTTGCCCGGTACTCACCAACAACGAGCGCGTCGAAGTGGGAACGATGGATCGCCAGCAGTCCTCGTTCGAGGCACGCCGCCGAGGCGCTGCGTACGTCTCGCGCAACATCGCACTCCATCTCGAGACTCGGTTTCACTCGATGCCGAAAGCATGGCGGCCTCTTGTCTACTGCTGGCGTGGTGGCAACCGGAGCGGTGCGATGACACACATTCTGCGATGTGTCGGCTGGCAGGCGCGCCAACTTGAAGGCGGCTATCGCTCGTACCGAAGAAACATAGTGACCGACCTGGTCACACTGCCCGCACGTTTGTCGCTGCGGGTCATTTGCGGAACAACGGGCAGCGGCAAAAGCCGCTTGCTGCAGGAGCTCTGCACGCAGGGTGCGCAGGTGCTGGATCTTGAGGCACTTGCTCATCATCGCGGGTCCGTGCTCGGAGGTCTGCCCGCACACCCGCAGCCGTCACAAAAGATGTTTGAAACCCGCATGTGGTCAGCGCTTCGCTCGTTCGACCGGACGCGCGTTGTTTTTGTCGAATCCGAAAGCCGAAAAATCGGAGAGCTGCGGATTCCGGACGCGTTGCTGAAACTGATGCGTTCGTCAGAGTGCGTGCGTCTTGAGGTTCCGCTGCACGCACGAATCCGCTTACTCCGTGGCGAGTACGAACACTTCGAGCGCGATCCCAATGCGCTGAACACCCAGCTCGATTGCCTGTCGGCATTACATGGGCGCCAGAAGATTGCGCAATGGAAAGCGCTTGCCAGCGACGACAATTGGGATGGTGTGGTCGAACAGCTCCTGGTTGAGCACTACGACCCTGCGTATCTGAAATCGATCGATCGAAATTTCGAACGCGCGGCCAGTGCCGACATCGTGCGCATCGAAAGCGATGCGATCGAAGACTACAGAGCAGCCGCGCGGGCCCTGGCAGACCGAAGTTACGGTCTACTTGCCCTCGCCTGATTTCACCTCGCCCGCCGCAGCCTTCTTTGCGGCCAGCTTTTCGTCAGTCTTGCGTTGCAGGTCTGCGCGCAAAATCTTGACGTCATGCCGCGCTTTCAAACCTTCCGCGTAGGTCAATTCGGCGGCGGCTGCGGCCTGCTGATTAACGGCACGCGCTTGCGCGTCACGTTGCGCCGGTGGGATCGCTTCAGCGGGTTTGGATGAGATGACCTTGACGATGACGTAGCCCGCATTGCTGGCACTGCGGAAATCGGTGCCGACTTCAGTGCCGATGTATTGCGGAAGTTTGTCCGCAGGAATCCGCAGCACCTCATTCAGTCCATCGGCCGGCATGTCCTGCGGCTGACGGCGTGATACCACCTTAGGGGCAGAAAAGCCCGCATCGCTCGGCTCCTTGCGCAGGGCCGCCAGACGCTGCTCGCCGGCCTCTCGTGCTAACCGAACCGCTTCGCGACGTTCCAGCAACTGGCGGATCTCGGGGGTGACCTTTTCCAGCGGTTGGACAGATGCGGGGCGGTGCTCGAGCACGCGTGCTGATACCAATGTACTCGGCGCAACTTCGATCGCCTGCGTATTGCGCCGATTCTTCAGCGCGTCTTCGGCAAAAATCGCCTCGACTAGGCGCGGCCCGAGGTACGGCGGCAAACCCCGGCGCGTCAGGTTATCTGCGCTCAATAGTTTCAAGTTCAATTTTTGCGCAGCGGGCTGAAGCGAGTCGGCCTGCTCATACACCAGATTGGTGAACTGGTCCGCCGCTTCGGTGAAATTTTTCTGGGCCTGCTGATTTTTCAACTCGCGCTCGATATCGGAGCGTACTTCGGCAAAGGGGTTGGCCTGTGCGGGTTTGATTTCCGTCACACGGATGATGTGAAACCCAAAATCGGTCTCCACGATATCGCTGATTTCGCCGTTCTTCAGCCTATAAACCGTTTCCTCAAAAGGCTTGACCATCATGCCGCGTCCGAAGAAGCCCAGATCACCGCCCTGCGCCGCCGAGCCCGGATCTTTAGAGTTCTCCTGCGCTAGTTTTGCAAAATCGTTCGGTGCGGCTTTGACTTTCGCGAGAATCTCTTCAGCTTTCTTGCGCGCACCGGCTTTGTCGGATCCTTCGGGGGCAATCAGAATGTGGCTCGCCCGCCGCTGTTCCTCGGTGCCGTAGCGTGCTTTGTTTTGGTCGTAGTAGTTCTTCGCCGCCTCTTCCGGAACGGTCACGCTATCGCTGATCGTTGCCGGCGACAGCACGACGTACTCGACGCGCACGTTCTCAGAAATCTCGAATTGCGTGCGGTTTGCCTGGTAGTACTCGCCGACCTGCGCATCCGTGATGGAAGCCTTGGACGCAAACTGTTCTGCCGGAAAGCGCAGCTCTCGAACTTCACGCTGCTCCAGCAGGATGCGCTCGATTCGCTCGATCACCTCCTTGGGCGTGATCGCCGATTCAATGACTGCCTGCCCGAAAGCCTGCTTGCGCAGGTCGTTGCGCAGGCTTTGCTCGAACACCGCTTCGCTCTGGCCGCGCGACGCCAGAAAGGCCTTGTAGCGGTCGTAGCTGAACTTGCCGTCCTGTTGAAATGCGGGAATATTGGCGATGAACTCGCGCAGCCGATCGACGGTAACCACAACGTTGGTTTTGTTCGCCTCATTGGCAAGTGCGCGATCGAGCACCAGCTGATCGAGCACGGCTGCACGTGCTTCCGGAGTTTCTAGGAGCTTCGGATCGAAATTCGACCCGAGGCCCTGGCGTAGGCGCTCGATACGATCGCGCAGTGCAACGTCGTACTCCTGTTGCGTGATGGGTGCGCCGTCGACCGTCGCTAGCGCACCGTCTTTGTTCACATAGCTGTTGTAGCCCTGAATACCGAAGAAAACAAAGGACGGCAAAATCAACACCAGGATGAACAGCATCATCCAGCTGCGATGCGAGCGGACGAAATCAAACATGACAAATGATC
>JBDTQZ010000032.1:0-8623 GCA_039931935.1 Burkholderiaceae bacterium
GGTGGTCAGCGACGTGGTGGGCCACATCATGGACAGTTTCTCGCGAGATCTGTTTGTCGAGCGCATCGAACATGTGGTCGGCCAGACGCCAATGGCGTCGATATTTCCGAGCGTGAGTCTCGGTCCTGGCCAGCGCTTCGCCGCGAAGGGTAGTTCCATCGTCCAGGTGCTTGACGCCGACAAGAAACAACTGAGGGCGCTTTCCGGCTGGATCGTTCCGTGAGGTGCTGATGCCGTCGCCGGGACCGTAGGAACTAACGTCGACGCCACCGACGGTGTTGAGAGATCACCGTGAAGCGCAGCCCGCCGCGCGAGCTGACTCTCGCATCGCACCGAATTGACGAGTCACGCTGACGAGAGCCGCGACCGGCTCGCCAATGTCGCCCGCAGCGTCGATTCGCTCACATGCTGCAGGCAGATGCGTTCGAACGAGGACGCGACGCTAACGGTTGACCGATGCGATTTATGGGGCAGGTTTCTCCTTGACGTGTAGGAGGTTGCCTCCTACTCGTGCCCCAGAGATGCGAGCAATCTTGCCGTGCAAGCTGTCGGCGGAAGAGATCATCAAGGGCATCCAAGGCGCCGCGGGCAGCGACCCGGCCAAGGTGATGGCGAGGCTCAAGGACAAGACTCATGCGATGGGCGGCGTTTTGCGCGAGGACGATCTCCGCGATCTCTCGCAATCTTTGCGCGGAGTGAACCGCATCACTGGGAGGTGGATCATGAATTTCAAGTCAACTATTCGGCTCGCACAGTTTCTGGCAGCAGTCGGAGCCGCACTGGCGTTTGGCTCGGCGTTTGCGGGCCCGAAATGCACCGACGAGCCGGAGTCCAAGTGGCTCACAGCCGAGCAGATGACCAAGAAGTTCACCGAGATGGGTTATACCGACGAGATCAAGAAATTGCATGTTTCGAAGGGAAAGTGCTGGGAAATTTACGGTCACGATAAGAAGAGCGGCAAGAAGGTCGAAATCTATTTTCACCCGATCACCGCGGAGATTATGGAGAAAAACGTCAAGGACTGATCGCGCGCGATTAACAAAGGTCGCCGCCCGAACACCAGGCGTCCACAGCCGCATTGCCGAGGAGGCGCTCGTGGCCAAGATAAGACATGTTCGCGTGTGGGACCGGTTTGTGCGCTTTCTCCACTGGGGCCTGGTCGCAACATTCGCAGTGGCGTACTTTTCCACCGTTGGCGAGCAGTGGGTGCACAACTGGTCCGGGTACGCGGCGGTGGCACTGGTACTGGCGCGAATCGTCTGGGGTTTCGTCGGCACCCCACACGCCCGCTTTGCCGACTTTGTGCCGAGCCCGCGCCGCCTGCTGGCCTATTCGGTCGCGCTGCTCAGACTTCGCGAACCGCGCCGTATCGGGCACAACCCTGCGGCAGCGGTGATGATTCTTTTTCTGATGTTCATGGTGATCGCCATCGGCGTTACCGGATGGATGTTGACCTTGAACGCCTACTTCGGCAGCGAGATGGTTGAGGACCTGCACGTGCTGCTGACTGACATCACGCTGGTCGCGATTGCCGTGCACGTGGCTGCAGCCGTGTACGAAAGCTTGCGGCATCGCGAGAATCTGGTCTGGTCGATGGTGGTCGGAACCAAACGCACGGAGACCGAGCATGGATCGGGCCCCGAGGCCGTAGAGGTGCCGATCAGTGTGCCCGAGCCCGGGGTTACGCTGCCAGCTGATCGAGGCGTCGCATTCACCAAATGAGGCGCAGCGTGGGCCGCGAAGCGCGGAACGCACTGCTGTGCAGTCGATACGTACGATGTGCCCGCCGCGCGGCGTCTCGGCCGCACGGCGGTTCTCGTTCGTTGCAGTGCGGATACGACTCTATGTGGCAGCGATCCTGCCGCCGCACCATTCGGGCGACGTCGATCACGTGATCGCTTCGTTCCGGCTCCCGCGCCGCGTCGCGGGTCTGCTGCGCATCAAGCCTGTAGTCCGCATTTTTGATGGCCGCCTGCCACGCGACCGGATCCATTATTTGTTCCCGATCACAAACTTGCGCGGCGCATGCGCGTGGCGACGTGCCGGCGGGGTACCGCAGGTGACGACCGCAGTAATGAAGTTGCTGCGGCTGGCGTTCCCACCACCAACTGGGGAAGGCGTCTACTCCGTCATCGTTTCGATCCGACGTCTTGCCGCAGGACGCGGTCAACGAGGCAAATCAGGAGCCTGAACTGTGCATTCGAGACTGCTCGGCAGCGCATTACTGATCTGGGCCGGCATTGCCAACGCCGGGCGTCCGCTGTTCACCGAGGACGCCGGCGTCCTGGGCAAAGGTGAATGCGAGATCGAAGCCTTCTATCTGAACGAACGTGTGTCCGACGCCCCGACCTCGCTCGGCTGGTCCGGGCAGTTTGCTTGCGGCCTGGGCCTCATCAACACTCAGATCGCGCTGGGCGCACTTCGAGGCTCGACGGCCGGTGAACACGTATACGGAATCGCGTTCATCGGCAAGACCGGTTTGCGCGAACTGACGGACGATCAGGTCGGCATCGCGCTCGCATACGAGCTAGGCGGCGAAAAGGTCTATGGCGGAAGCCTCAAGCATGAGACCGCAGGGATCAGGGCGGTCGTGACCGTTCCATTCGACAAGTGGCTGTTTCATGCAAATCTGGGCTGGTTGCGTTTGGAATCAGTGAATAGCAATTCGACAACCTGGGCGGTTGCGGCCGAGCGCACCGAAATCGGCTCGTTCGACCTCGCCGTCGAGGCCTTCGGCGAGTTTGGCGAGCCGACCTGGGTAAACCTGGCCGCGCGCTGGGCAGTAGTGCCGGAGAAATTCTTCCTCGATGCTTCGTACGGGGTACAGACGTCCGGCGAGCGGGCGAAACTTTTCACCATCGGTCTGAAGTTCGCCTTCTAGTCTCTGGGCGCTAGCCCCCAATGCACCACCGCAGTTACTTCCCGGGAAAAATCACTGTGACGCGGAGCCCGCCGCGCGTTACCGAATCGAGCGCAACATGCGCGTGGTGCGCGTCGGCGACACACTGGACGATCGATAGTCCAACTCCGTACCCGCCGGTCTCCGATTCGGGAAGCCGATAAAAGCGCTCGAACACGCGGGTACGTTCGGCTTCCGGGATGCCCGGCCCCGCGTCTTCAACCGTCATCACAACCTCATCTTCGCGGACAAATGTCCGTACCAGCACACGCCCACCGCGTGAGGCGTGCTGCAAAGCGTTGTCAATCAGGTTGCGGATCAAGGCGGCGACGCCGAATTCAATGGCGGGCACGGTGGCCGAATCAAGTTGCAGATCGACGCGTATGTTGCGCTCCGTGAGTGCATAGGATAGATCCGCTACGACCTGCTCGATCACACGGTCAAGGCGGACCGGCACAAACACGCTGGACTTCGGCGCCAAGCTTTCGACGTGCGCCAGCGTCAGGAGCTGATCGACCATGCGCGAGGCGCGGTCGACGCAGGAAACCAGCGCCGTCAACGCCACCCGCGCTCCCTGTGGCGTACTTGCGCGGTCTGCTGCCTGGGCCTGCATGCGAATCACCGTCAGCGGCGTTCTTAGCTCATGCGCCGCCGCGGCGGTGAAGCGACGCTCCGCATCGAGGGTGCGCACGATCCGCCGGAACAGCCCATTTACGGAGTTCACCAGCGGCTGGAGCTCGCGTGGTAGACCATCTGTGGGCATCGGACGCAAATCGTGCGACGATCGGTCTGTCAATTGCTGCGCGGACTCATCGAGCGCGAGCACCACACGTTCGAAAACCCATCGGTTGAGCGTCAGCAACAGCAAGAGCGGGATCAGAAAAAACCCTACCTCCCAAAGACCGAAACTCGGCTTGAATAGAGTACGCAGCGATTCGTCTTCGGCTACCTGAATCAGCATGGTGCCGTCGTCACTGGGCAGGGAGTACACCCGGTGCGGCCGGCCGCCGATTTCGCGGTCGAGCAGGCCCTTCCGTTGCAGCGGTGCGTAGGGTTGCCGGGATGCGTGGTCGCTGAATAGCAGCAATTCACCGTCCTTCGACCAGATCTGATAGTCATACCGGAGGTCGAGTCTGGTGGCCGACTCGAGGTGGATGTCGCTGCGACCTTCAGCGCGGATCTCGGCGATCTCGTGATTCGCAAATGACAGGATCACATGGGCTACGGCCCGCAACTGATCGTCATACAGCTTTTCTCCTTGGTTGTAGGCGGCCACCAGGATGCCAACTCCGCCGGCCAGCCAGGCGATCAGCGTGGTCAGGCAAGCGAGCCATAGCAGTCGCGAGCGCAACGACCAGGATCGTCTCGCTGGCGCGGCCGCCGAATCCTGTGTTCTGCCGTTCCCGCTGTCGGCTTCGACTGATGTAGACACCGCCGAGGGTTCGCTCATACCGAGTCCATACATCCTTTCCGCGCCTAGCCGTGTCGTCGATGATGCGACAGTCGGCTTCCCATCCGTGGAAGTGTGCGCCAAAACTAGAACTGCTTGTTTGCCTTTCGTCAATTGAATTGTCGGGCCAAGCCGACTTCAAGCGTCGCGGCAGCGCGCTGCGCTGTCATGCCGCCTTGTCCGACAGGGAAACGGCCGCGGGTGACTCTCAATACTCCGAGCGCGAACCGCACTCAGTCGTTGAGCCTTACGTCATCAAGGGGAGTGAACAGTGTGAATTGCACCAACGGGATCATGACGAGTGTGAAGATGAGAAGAGCGTTGCAGCCAGTCGGTGCTGCCCTTCACCGAGGAAGAACGACTAGATGTGAAGTCCCACCAGGTTGCTTCTGTGACTCGGACTGAGTCCGGGAACTCGAGCTCCCTAACGCCTCCGGACTGCGCAGGAACTCAGCCGAATGAACAACACTCGGAATGTCCTGACTTTCTCGAGGCGGTCCCTCGTTCGCCTGCTATCTCAGTCACGTCCCCCTGGCCTGGCACGCCGCCGACGAAAGAGTTCGAACAGGGCCGCTGCGAGCAACACCGCAAGTAACGGATCCACCAGCTGATCGGTCGGACCGACCGAACATCCAGCGCCCGCGTTGGACGGCGCTACCGCAGCTGAAGAAGCCCCAGGAATGTCGGCTTGCGCAACAGACGCCTGCGCATTGAGTGCGATGCGCATGGATCCCGATGGAATCGCCGCCGAGGTAATTATCACTTCACCGGATGCAGGGCCAGCGGCGGCGGGCTGGAAGGCGACGTACACGTTGCACGACTGCGCAGGGGTGAGAGCCATCGGTCCGGCTCCGCAGGCATTGACTCCCTGCTGCATTACGAATGGACCGGCAGTGACGATAGACGTCAGCATTAATGGGCTAGCGCCAGTGTTGCTGACGACGGCCTGCATTGGCTCCGACATCGAGCCGACGATCGACTGCAGTGTTGCTGCAATCGGATTGACCGCGATCGCGTACTGAACGCCCGATCCGGAGAGCGAGACGATCTGACTGCCGTTGGAGGCATTCGACGCAACGGTCAGACTGCCGCTGCGCGTGCCGACCCCAGTCGGCGTAAAAGCCAGCTGCATCCCACAACTGCTGCCAGGGGCCAGCGTCGCGCCGCTCATGCAGCCGCCACTAAGGGCGAAATCCCCGGCTGCAGATCCGGCGAGCGTCAGACTCGCGAGCGTCAAGGGCGCCTGTCCGGTGTTCGTCAACGTAACAGTCTGAACCGTGCTTTGCTCACCCACTGACAGTGTGCCGAAGCTCAGCGAAGGAGCCGAAAGAGAGACTCCCGGCTGGGGAGTAGCCGTCCCGGTACCGCTCAGTGCCACGGTCGCCGGACTGGCAGCGGCGTTGTGCGCAACCGAGAGTGTGGCGGTCCGCGCTCCTGCTGCGGTAGGCCGGAATGCCAGCTGTAGATTGCAGCTGGCATTGGCATTGAGAACCGTCCCGGCCACGCAAGTCGATGCGGCCCCCGTCAGGAATTCTGACGCGTTCGCGCCGGAGATGCCGATCGAAGACAGGGTCAGCGGCTGTCCTCCGGAATTCCTGACGGTAACGGCCTGGGCGATCGATGACGTGTTGATCGTCTGCGTGAAGCTGAGTAGTGTCGGCGTTACGCTGGCGGCCGCCGCCGGAGGCGCTCCGGTCCCAACCAGTGACACGGATGAAGTGCCGCCGCTTGCGTTATGCGAAATCGTCAGGGTTGCGCTGCGCGTACCCGCCACCGTCGGGGTGAACGTAACCTGTATGGAACAGTTACCTCCCGCGGCCACGCTGGTGCCGATCTGGCAGGTTCCGCCGCGAGCGTACTCGGAGCCCGCAGCACCAGCGAGCGTGAGCCCTGAAAGGGTCAGCACGGCGGTTCCGGTGTTGGTGACCGTCACGATCTGCGCAGCGCTGGTCGTGCCGAGGGTCTGCGCGGCGAAGGTAAGACTGGCTGCAGACACCAATATGGCCGCAGCTCCATTGCCCGCCGCGGGGTTGGCGATGTAAGCCGCGATGTCATTCGCGTCGGTCGTGTTGACGTACGGGGTCAGTGTCCGCATGCCGCCTTTGTTGCCGGCGATCGCATTCAGAATCGCGGAAGGGTTCGAACCCTTCGTGATGCCGTTGCGCTGAACAGTCGGAAAACCGGAATGGCAGCTGGCGCTCCCGCAACTCTCCGGTGCGCCGTTGGTGTTTGCAAACAGGGCCTTGCCTCTTACGGCATCCGCCCCATGCGCGGCACTCAGCATGCATAGCCCGATGACTCCAGCGAAAACCGCTGCAATGCGTCGTGTCGCATTCATTTCATACGCTCCAAAAATTCATCCAGAAAGCATTGGCCGCGCTGTGCAGCAAGATGCAAAGCCCAATCGACCGGGTGCGCTCGTAAGCCCAGCCGATTACACATGCTGGCGCGATCACCATAGCCGCGTGAGTCAGTGATGCTGTTGCCAGATGCGCGAATCCAAAGCACGCCGCCGTCACTCCGATTGCGATCCACGGCCGTCCCCACACGCCGACCTGCGCACGGAGTCGAGACTGCACGACGCCTCGGAAGAAGAGTTCCTCAATGACCGGCGCGACAATCAGCGCCTTTGCATTCGTCACCGCGTGGAAGCTGAGCGCCTGAGATACGGTCGGCGCCACAGCGTACGCAGCGGCCGCAATGCAAATTGCCATAAGGCCCGCCCAGAACGGCATGACGGCTTGAGATAACAGACCCCGATCGAGCATCTTGTCGCGACAAAAAGTTTCGATGAGCTTAGCCCGTCACGGATAGTGTGGAGCCCCTTCATTCGTTAGGCTGAACGGTCCCGTATGCATCGCCAAATCTGGGGATGTTGTTCGCGAGCGTGACGAGTTCACTGCTGCAAGATGTGTACGCTCGTCGAGTTGAGGCGCTTGCGCTAACGACGAAGGCGGCGTGCGTCGAAGGGTATCGCCGGTGCGCAAGAATTCAGAGAAGCGCGAGCGATTCGCGGTGCGCACGGCAAAAGACGGTCGGAGCTACTTCGCGCTGAAGGCAAAAAACAGCGAAATCAACGCTGTGGAATCGAACAGCCGAAGCAAGTATTAAGCCGTCGACCTGTCGAGGCACAAGCAACGTAACGCATCGAACCTCTCGTCACCAATGCGCAAATTTGGAGTGGGGGAGTCGCTAGCCGCCTTGCTTCAGTCGGATGAAACCGTAACGCGCATGCCAGTCGCGCGGAGGTGTCACGGCGAGTGGCAAATCGTACTGCGAGTGCGATGCAACGCGGCGAGTTGGGTCTTTAGATACACGTCGCCCATTCATGGTCCGAAGCCACGCGAAATCGACAGGGACAGGCTGAATCGTCGGCTCGAAATGCACGCGCCCATGCACTCGAGTTCGCGGCCGACATCATCAGGGCATCGATCCAAAGGATAAGCGCGATAAGGAAAGGGCCGCGCACGTTCAAGAGCTGAGTGGTTCGCTGCTGCTTTTGCGCAATCTTCCAGGAACGAGCGCGCTAATCGGTGTCGTGCCCTTGCGATCAGCGCCGAGGTGGATCCCCACAACAACGCCTGGGGCACTTCGTATGGCGCTACCCGACCAATCGCGCACTGAAGCCTTGGCCCGATGTCGCAAAGGCGGAGGCACCCAGTGCAAGGTGGTAGCCGCGTATTGCTCTGCCTGGTCGTGAATGCGCTCGTCAAGAATGCTCGCAAGCTACCCCAGGAGCTCTACCGATCTCTGACTTGGGATCGCGGCAAAGAGATGGCTGCTCACCGATATCCAGGTCTACTTCTGCGACCCACAAAGTCCTTGGCAGCGCGGCAGCAACGAGAACACGAATGGCCTGCTCAGGCAGTACCTGCCGAAAGGGCATCGATATCTCGAGCTACTCACAAGCCAAGCTCGACGCAGTAGCGAGACAATTGAACGAGAGGCCACGGAAGACTCTTGACTTCCAGACACCCGCTGAAATGTTCATCCAATGTGTTGCATCGACCCGTTGAAACCGCCGTCGAAAGCAGGCCTAGCAGCCTGCATCGTGAGGTTAGCCGACAATCCCTCGATAGCGGACTTACGAAACACGAATGAAGCTGCACTTGTTGGTCGACGAAGCTGACCCATCGACGGCGTATCACATCAACGCGCAAACACTTCTCGCGTTCTCAGAGAACCGTGCTGGCCCAAGAAACTCGAAGCCGTCACCCCGTGGCTTCACCCTGATCGAGCTGATGGCGGTTGTGGCGATCATCGCCATCTTGGCC
>JBDTQZ010000033.1:0-8517 GCA_039931935.1 Burkholderiaceae bacterium
TCCTGCGGCAGCCAGACCACGGTGTCGCCCTTGGTGTGACCGCGGCCGAGCTGCATGATCTCAACCTGCAGCGTGCCCAACATCAGCGTCAGCCGTTTTTCGAACACGATCGTCGGCCACGTCAGCCCGGGCACCGACTCGACCGCGCGAAACAGCCGCGGAAAGCGCTCGATCTCGCTTTTCATGTCGGCCTCTCCGCGCTCGACGATCAGGTCATGCGTGTCGCGACTGGCGATGATGTGCTCGGCCTGGTAGCCCGAAGCACCGAGCACGCGCACCGCGTGGTAGTGCGTCAGTACGACATACTTGATCGGCTTGTCCGTCACCTGGCGGATATGTCGGATAACGTCTTGCGCCATCACCGGCGTCGCCTGCGCGTCGACCACCATCACGGCGTCATCGCCGATCACGATGCCTGTGTTGGGATCGCCCTCCGTCGTATAGGCGTAGGCGTTGTCGGACAGCTTGTCGAAGCTCGCCTGTTTCTCCTCGACATCAGCCTGCGATGCAAACTTCTTTTCCACGCTCGCTCCTTATGTGTCCACCTGATCCAATCGCCACGCCTGATACTTCAACGCCAAAACGGCCCCCGCAACGATCGCGGCAACGGCGATGAACGAACCCACAGCCAACGTCGACACACCCGACAAGCCCTGACCGATGGTGCAACCCAGCGCTGTCACTCCTCCAAAACCCATCAACGCCGCGCCGACAAGATGATTGGCGGTGTCTTCAGTATCTCTAAACCCTTCCCAGCGAAACTTACCAGCCGCGAGTGCATATACCGCGGAACCCGCAATCATTCCGACAACAGCGGCGATACCGATCGTGACCACCTTGCTCGTGTCGCTGAAGAACATCAGGTAGTCGATCGTGTAAGCCACCGGCGCTACGAACGAGAGCGACTCCATGCGGCCCGAGTTGGTCCGCAGGAACGCTTCCTGCAAAGTTGCGGGATGCTCATCGACATGCCCAATCGTGCCCGAAATCGCCCAAGCCGCGACGATGATCGCGCCGATACCGAGGCCCGCAAGAAGGTTGTCGAACGTGCGAAAGCTACGGTCGCGAAAGACAACGACAAATAGGAAACCCGATATGAGTAGCGCGAGACCCAGTTGCAATGTGGATTTCGATACGCCTACGCCGACGAGCAATGACGGCAAATCCTGAGGCGTACCGAGCCGTGCGCCGACCGGCTCCATGACGCCGACGCGGAACACCGCCAGCAAACCGCGTAACGATATGTAGGCGACGATCCCGAGCACAACGAGTACGACCAGCGATTTCAGGCTGCCTCCGCCCGCGCGCACCAGCGACTTCGATGCGCACCCTCCCGTCAGCACCATGCCAAATCCGAACAACAGCCCGCCGATCGAATACGCAAGCGGGACGAAGCGCGGCGACGTGTAGAAGCTGTCGGCGGTATCGATAACTCCGGTGGCCGCCAGAACATTCGTGCCGAGTATCGCGACGGCAATTGCCAGCAGCCACTGGCGCATGCGCGTCCAGTCGCCGAAAGTCACGACATCGGCGACACTGCCCATCGTGCAAAAGTCGGTGCGTTGGCTGATCGCACCGAATGCGAAGGCCAGTGCAAACACGCTCGCAACGACGATGGTCGCGAGTGCGACCAGGTCAACCTGCGGCGTCATGTCGCTCGTGCTCTAGCGCGTCGCTGGCAACCGCTCGCGCGCTACCTTCGCCGCGTCGCTCTCCGGGTAGTCCTTAATCAAGCGGCCGAGCGTGCGATTCGCTGATTTCTTGTCGCTGAGCTGCAGCTGGCTTTCGGCAATCGATAGCAACGCATCGGGCGCGCGCGTCGAATCGGCGTAGCGGTCGACCAAGATCTGTTGCGCCGCGATCGCGGACTTGTATTCCTTCAATGCGTAGTGCGAGCTACCGATCCAGTAATGCGCTACTGGCACATAGGCCGATTGCGGGTAGCGGGCAACGAACTGCTGAAAACTCGAAAGCGCACCTTTAAAGTCGGACGCTCGAAACTGAGACAGCGCCGCCTCGTACGCGGTCAACTCGCTGCGATCGACGGCGACAGATTTCCCGTCGACAGCAACAGTCGACGGCTCCAACTTTTTCACCCGGGCGTCGAGATCGGCGTACAAGTCGCGGTTACGCTTGTGCAGCGTCACAACTTCATTGGTCAACGCCTCGATCTGTCCGCGTAGCCGGGAAATCTCCTGCCTCAGCGTCTCCGTCTGATTCGCAAGCTCGAGTTGATTGCGCTGTGCGGTCTCCAGGCGGTCAATCCGCGCAGACAGGTCGCTATCCTTCTGTTGCAGCGCGCGCTCCTGATCCGCCAGTTTTGCGCGCAACTCCAAAATCGCTTTGCGCGCTTCGCTGTCGGAGAAGATTTGCGCATGTGCGGCACAAGCCAGGAAAAGCGCAGGCAATAAGGTGATCCACTTCAAGTGCGAGGCTCCCCAATCACAGCGACCGCGAAAGCGGTCGCTACTTCTTATCGTACGAGGGTCGAGCGTTCGGCCGTTTCGGCTCGACCCTTCTTACTGTTATCGATAATTTAGATCCGCTCGCCGATTCTGCGCCCATGCTTCTTCATTGGACCCCGATCCGCGTGGCTTTTCCTCACCGAAGCTAACGGTTTCGACCTGCGAATCAACTACGCCCAGCAACATCAAGCGCTGCTTGACCGCCTCTGCGCGTTTTTGCCCGAGAGCCAGGTTGTATTCACGGCCCCCGCGTTCGTCGGTGTGACCCTCGACGGTAACTTTCCGCTGTTTGTTGGTTCCTAGATAGCTGCCGTGCGTCTGCACGATCGGTTGATATTCGCTCTTGACTACAAAGCTGTCGAAGTCGAAGAACACGCTGCGTTTGGACAGCGGATTGTTGGGATCGTTAAGCGGGTCTAGAGCGCGTCCCGCCTGTGCGTCGACCGGGGCGACAGCGCGTGGATCCGGCCCGGTCGTTGTAGCGGTTGCCGCAGTGGCATCGACAATCGGCGCCGGGGGCTGCTCGTCGAGGTTGACTGAAGAACAACCCGCCAGCACGAAAGTAAGGGACGCGGTTAGCAAGACGCCGCGAAAATAATGGTTAGGTTTCATGATTTACTCCTGTTCACTTGATGCACTTCACTTGATAAATGGGCCCCAGGTCGGCTCGCGAATATCGCCGCTTGGACCCGACAGACGCGTCCGCACGCGACCGTCCGTTGACGCTGATGCAAGGATGCCGCGGCCGTTGATCGAGGTCGCGTACAGCAACAATCTTCCATTCGGGGCGAAGCTCGGCGACTCATCGCTCGTTGTATCGGTGACCGGTGTTTCCTGCCCGCTGGCCAGGTCGAGCACGTAGACCTGCAGACGACCGCCGCGTCGTCCGATGTACGCCAGCTGCTTGCCGTCAGGGCTGACCCGCGCACTGATGTTGTAGTCGCCGTTGAACGTGACGCGTTGCGCGCCTCCTCCGCTGACCGGCATCCGGTAAATCTGCGGTCCGCCGCCGCGATCCGAGGTGAAATAGATCGAGCCGCCGTCGGTGCTGAACGCCGGCTCTGTGTCGATGCCGGAAGAGGTGGTCAGCCGCCTGACATTCGAGCCGTCTGCGTTCATCAAAAAGACTTGAGAGTTTCCTTCGCGCGTCAACGTAACGGCCAGCGATCGGCCGTCCGGTGACCACGCGGGCGCACTGTTCGAACCGCGAAAGTTTGCAACCGCGCGGCGTCCGCCTGTCGTCACCGAATGGACGTAGACCACTGGCTTGCCCGATTCGAAAGAAACATAAGCAAGGCGTGTGCCGTCGGGCGACCACGCCGGCGAGATAATCGGCTCGCGCGAGCGCAGCGCTGCCTGCGGGTTGAATCCGTCGGCGTCGGCGATATGCAGCTCCCAGGACTTCGGAGAAGTCTGCACGACATACGCGATGCGAGTCGCGAACACGCCGCGCTCGCCGGTGATCTTTTCATAGATGCGATCGGCAATGCGATGCGCCGTCAGACGCATGTCTGCCGCACTGCTGACATAGGAAAGCCCGTCGAGCTGAGTTTGCTTCACGGTATCGAGCAGGCGATAGCGCACGTCGAAGCGGCCGTCGGCGAGGCGGGCAACACTGCCTACGACGAGTGCATCGGCGCCGCGTCCTTTCCACTCGCCCAAATTGACGTTTGCGTTTTCCGCTATCGCCTGACCACCCGCGTCGACGATGCGAAAGAGTCCGCTCCGCGCGAGATCGGCGCGGATGAGCGAATCCATCTCGGCGGGTGGAGCCTGGCCGTTGCGCGCAAAGTTTGCGATCGAAATCGGAAATTGCTGGCTGCCGACGCCGGTGATCTGCACCTGCAGCTGTGCGAGTGACGCACGAGGCACGGCGCCAAGCACCAGAGTTGCGACCATTGCGCACAACGCGCGACGCACTACGCTAGGTTCTAGACGTAACTTTGACATCGAATCGAGTATAGACAGAGCGATAGGTTGAACGCCGCGCATCCGATCAGGGTATTCACGCGTTAACGGGTCTCCACAGGATCGAACAACAGACGCACCGCACGTGGCATCGTTCCCTCTCGCGGCGGTGGAAACGGATCGCACCGACGTATTGCACGCTCGACCGCCTGGTCGTATGCAGCCAGACCACTCTGCCTGATCAGACGCGGAGCGCCGGTCTGCTCGCCGGTGGGCAGCAACATCACTTCAAACACCGCAACGTGCTGCTGCGCGCTAATCGTTTCAGGAACGTTGAAGACGATGTGTGGGCGGATGCAGGTGATCACCTGAGCGGCGTACTTATCTGAGAAGCCGCCGCCCGCAGCAGTGCCGGTTGGCGCCGTGCCTGCCTGCGCCAGCAGGCGCTTCAATTGAGCGTCGGCGGCAGCTTTCGCGGCCTTCGATTCCTCCTGCTTCGGCGGCTCGGCTTTCTTGGGTGGATCGACTTTCTTCGGCTCGGCCTTCTTCGGTTCTTCTTTCTTAGGCTCAACCTTCGGGGGCGGCTTTTTCTCCTCGACAATGTCGGCCTTGCGCGGCGGCTCTTGTGGCGGAGGCTCTACCTTCGGCAGTACCAACGGCGGCGGCGGTGGCTGCTGCACCGCTGGTGGCGGCAGGCTCCATAACTCAGCGGACACTGTGCCGACGGGCTCACTCTTCCACCGCACTACGAACGCAATCGCAATGAACAACAGCGCGTGCGCCAGCAGTGACAACGCAAAGGCCGGGCCGCTACCCTTCTCGGGTGCATGCCAGCGCGGTCGCGAATGTCTCGTCTGGACAGCAGCCATCGAACCTATTGCGCCAGCCGCACCGACAGCCCGACGCGTTCGATGCCGGCTTTCTGCAGATCGCTCATAACCCCAACCACCGCCTTGTACTCAACTTTCGAGTCCGCTTCGATCACGACCGGCACCTTCGGATCGCCCTTCTGGCGTTGGCGCACGCCTGCGACGAGCTCGGACTTCCGAACCCCGGTCTCGACGCTGCCGTCGTACAGCGAGACGCGGCCGTCACTGCGAACGACCACACGCACCGGAATCTCCTTTTGCTGTCCTGCCTTGGCGACAGTCGGTAGCTCGACCAACCCCGGGTTCACGAACGGCGCTGCCACCATCAGAATCACCACGAGCACCAGCATGACGTCGACGTACGGCACGACGTTGATGTCAGCCATCAAGCGACGGCGGCGGCCAGTGCGGCGCGCAACGAGTGCCATCGGTGTTAATGCTTATGCCGCTGCAGGATGTTCAAGAATTCTTCCATGAAGCTCTCGAAACGATTCGCCAATCGATCGATATCGTTCGCAAAACGGTTGTAGGCAACCACCGCCGGGATCGCCGCAAACAGGCCGATGGCGGTCGCGACCAGCGCCTCGGCAATGCCGGGCGCCACGCTCGCTAGATTGGCCTGCTGCAGATTCGACAGACCCGTAAACGCGTGCATGATTCCCCAGACAGTGCCAAAGAGTCCGATATACGGGCTGACCGAACCCACCGACGCCAGGAAATTGAGCCGCGCTTCGAGCGTGTCCATTTCACGCTGGTAGGCAGCGCGCATCGCGCGGCGCGCGCCGTCGAGCATCGCAGGGCGGTCTTCGGAAGTCGCGCCACGCGAACGCAGTTTCAGGTATTCGCTCATGCCCGCCTCGAAAATGCGCTCCTCGGCCCCTGCCTTGCGACGCGGGTTCGACGCGATCTCATGCAGGCGCGACAGATCGGCACCGCCCCAGAACTGTTTCTCGAAATCGTGGGTCTCGCGTTTAGCGCGCTTGATCGAGAACTGCTTCTGAAAGATCGCGGTCCATGATGCGATCGAAAGAAAGGCGAGCAACAGCATCACGAGCTGCACCACCAGCGTGGCCTGCGTGATCAGCGAAAGAATCGAGAGGTCGGCGGTCGGTGTCATACGTGATGTTGGGGGAGTTGTTCGACCGCAGCCCGCAGGACGTCGGGCAACGGTGCAGGAATGAACGTCTTCGTTTCGATGCATCCGACCCGCACCCGCGCGGCGGCCAACACGGCACCCGCGCGCTTTGCCGACTGCTCGAATACCATCGACGCGCTTCCGATCCGCGCGACGCGCACATCGAGCTCGATCACATCGTCGAGCCGGGCGGGCAGCTTGAAATCGCATTCGACGCTTGCGATTACAAACCTCAAGCCCAGCTCGTCGGCCATTTTCTGCTGCTCAAAGCCCACCGAACGCAACCATTCGGTGCGCGCCCGCTCGAAGAACTTGAGGTAGTTGGCGTAGTAGACGATGCCGCAGGTATCCGTATCTTCGTAGTAAACGCGGATCGTCCAAGTAAATGGTTTCGGCACGAGAAATCGAATGCATTGCGCGTGCGGCGCAGTATAGAGCGCGCAAGCGCTCGCCCAGCGAACCAGCACGAGGCTCCTGGGGGTACCGCGATTACAATCGCGCGCGGTCTAAAGGGGATTGAGAATGCGTTTGCCCGTCTGGATTTTGATGGTCGCGCTCACTGCCACCGGTTGCGATCGCATTACCAATAGCCCGCACGCACTGGGTGCCGAGAAAACCAACACGCTTTTCAACGGTTTTCAGGAACGCTCTCCGAAGTACTTCGACCCGACGGCTTCGTACTCGGTCGACGAGACACCCTTCCTGTACTCGATCTTCGAGCCGCCGTATCGCTTCCACTATCTGAAGCGACCCTACGAAGTGATGCCCCGGTCGGCAGAGGCGGTCGCCCTTCCGCGCTACTTCGATAAGGATGGCCGCGAGCTTCCCGCCGATGCTCCTGGTCCCGAGATCGCCGAGTCGGTCTACGACATCAAGATAAAGAAGGGAATCAAGTTCGCGCCGCACCCGGCCTTCGCCAAAGATGCGAGTGGCAAGTACGTCAATCACGCGCTAACCGAAGCTGAGATAGGCAACAAACGCACCCCGTTTGAATTTGAGCATCTGGGAACCCGTGAACTCACCGCGCACGACTACGTTTACGCCATTCGGCGGCTCGCGACGACGCGCATCAAGTCGCCGTCATTTTCACCGCTCGCGGAGAAGATTAAAGGTCTGAAGGAGTACGGCGAGCAGATCACCAAGGTTGATGAGAAGCTGCGCAACGGCCGGCCGCTGACTGACCGCAGCCTGCCGTTCCTGGATTTTCGCGAATATCCGTTTGCCGGCGCGGAGGCGCTTGACGATCACACCCTGCGCGTCCCGCTCATCGGCAAATACCCGCAGTTCAAATACTGGATGACACTTGGTTTCTTCGCGCCCGTGCCGTGGGAAGCCGACAAGTTTTATTCGCAGCCCGGAATGGCCGCGAACAACCTAACGATGAATGACTGGCCGGTCGGCACTGGCCCCTACATGTTGACCGAATCACAGGTCAATCGCCGCCACGTGCTGACGCGTAATCCGAATTTTCGCGGCGAACCGTACCCGTGCGAGGGTGAGGCTACCGATCAGGCTGCCGGGCTTCTTGCAGATTGCGGCAAGGCGATGCCGTTTATCGACCGCGTCGTCTTCACGATCGAAAAGGAGAAGAGTCCACACAAGACCAAGTTCATGCAGGGGTATTACGACAACCCCGAAGTATCGCGCCACGACTGGCTGCTTGAGTTGGATTACGACGTTAAGAATTCGGACGAAGTCGCTCGCTTGTTCAAAGAGCGCGGAATTCAGATGCCGCGCACGCTCGAAAGCTCCAACTGGTACCTCGGATTCAATTGGTGGGATCCGGTGGTCGGCAAGGGCAAGGCTCCCGACGAGCAGATCCGCAACCGCAAACTGCGGCAAGCGCTGTCGATCGCGATCGATTGGGAAGAGTTTGTGCGTGTCTTTGAAAGCAAGGCGGCCGGCGAACCCGCGATGAGCGCGGTGCCGCCCGGAGTTTTTGGCTTCCGCCCGGATGGAATCAACCGGATTGTGTACGACGTCGTTGACGGAAAGCCAAAACGCAAATCGATCGAAGCGGCCAAGAAGCTGCTGGCCGAAGCGGGCTATCCCGACGGCCGCGACGCACAGACCGGACAGCCGCTGGTGCTGAGCTACGACTATCAGCGCGCGCTGACCCCCGAGCTGAAAGCCGAAGTCG
>JBDTQZ010000034.1:0-8446 GCA_039931935.1 Burkholderiaceae bacterium
GAAAGCAGCTTGCGTGATGGAGTCGATCTCAAGCCGATAGCGGAAATTGCGCAGAGGATCGATGCGAGCCATGGCTCTGTCTCCTAAGTCTGGGCTTCAGCCGTGTTCTGGAAAATGCGGAAGATGACGAACTCCGCGGGGCGCACCGGGGCTATGCCGATCTCGCAGATGAGACGGCCGTTCAGGATATCGTCCTGGGTCATCGTGGTGCGGTCGCAGGTGATGAAGAACGCTTGTTCCTCCGTGCGGCCGAAGAGCGCCCCCAGACGCCACTGCGTGCGCAGAAACAGGCGGATGGTGTCGATGACGCGTGCCCAGAGCCGATCGTCGTTCGGCTCGAACACCACCCACTGTGTTCCTTCGTAGATCGAACGCTCGAGGAAGATGAACAGACGCCGCACACTCACGTATTTCCACAAGGCGTTGGAGGTAAGGGTGCGCGCTCCCCAGACGCGGATGCCGCGCTCGGGGAACTGCCGGATGGCGTTGATGCCGCGCGGATTGAGCACGTCCTGGGTGGCGTCATCAATGTTCGAGAGGAGCTCAAGCACACCGCGCAGCGTCTCGTTGGCGGGCGCCTTGAAGACGCCGCGTTCGGCGTCGGTGCGCGCATAGACGCCCAACACGTGCCCACCCGGCGGCACCTCCTTGCGCGCGCCCGTCTGTGGATCGGAGATGGCGATCCATGGGTGGTAGAGCGCCGCGTACTGGGTATCAGCGATCGCGCTGCGCGGCTGGTACTTGTCCGCCACCATCGACTTCTCGCCATCGACAACCGCAAATCGAAACTTGAGGTTCTCGCAGTGTCCAATCACCTTCAGATTGACATCCAGCGGTGCGCCCGGGGCGTAGATCAGCGCGACCTCACGGTACGGGTCGAGCTTGAGCGCGGCCAGGCCTTGCGGCGTGGTGCGCGGAGCGATCGCCTCCCCTGCGAAGTCCGCGCTGTCGAGAGGTTTACCATCGTCGCCCTTTGCGAGCACCACCGAAATAGGCAGGGTCGGAAAAGAGGCGGGAGACCCGTCTTTGAGGATCAGCTCGGCCAGCGCCGAGTTACCCTTCAGGCGCTTACGCCAGTAATTGGGCGAACGCTCGTCGCTGTCCAGATCGTCGAACGACTCCGTCATGCTGGGAAATGGCGGCTGGGTCGGGTCCTTATTGGGCGGGGTCGCGTAGTACGCCAGTTGCAGGCTGAATCCAATCGGCACCGAAGTGCCGTTCGGCCCCGGCTTCTCGGTGTTGCTTTTCGAGACGGTGGCGACCACACGATTGCCCCAATTGCCCAGCCCGACGGCACGAACGGTGAAGTTTGTTCCCAGCGCGGCTTCGGCCGTCTTCGCCCCGTCATCGGCGATGCGACAGACATACAAACGCTTGCCGCCGTTCTCGAAGAAGCCGCTGACCGCGTACGGCAGGAACTTGGTGTCGCCGAAGACGCCGCCAAACCAGCGCGCGTAATCCTTGTAGCTGGTGACGAGCGTCGGCATGGTCGGGCCGCGCTCGGATTCGCCTAGGAAGGCTGCAGTACTGGTGGGCACGCCCTCGATGGGCTTTGGTCCCCGCTCGATCTCTTCGATGTAGACGCCGGGGTGCAGATATTCAGGCATAGCTATTCTCCCGATGCGAGATCAGATTGCGGCTTGTCCGGTCTGCGAGGTGTCGACGTCGTCGCCCCCCCGTCTTCCGTTGTGGGCGTCTTGGTTGGCGGTGGTGACGGCTTCTTCGGGTATCGACCGCAATCGATTGGATTGCCGAGTTCGGCCTTGAAGGCCGCCTCGATCGCGGCAGTCTTTGTCTCGATGACCCCCGGCGCCTGCTCGATCTCAAGGGTCGTCGCCGCCAGCTTCGCCTCAGCGTCAGCGAGCTGGGCGCTCGCGGGCACAAGGCGCTCGGTGATCAGGCAGCAGAGGATCTCCGTTAAATTCGCCGGGTCGACGATATAAGGCAGCGTCCCCACCAGACGGTCACGAAGACTGCGCAGCCCCACATCGGGCCCGCAGCACACGTCTTCCGCGCCCTTGTCGCAGACGCAGACCTTGATGAACTGTTGCTCAATGGCGGAGGTCGCATCACGCGGTCTAATCCCCCAGTGTCGCGGCACCAGGGTCATGAAGATGTCGTAGATCGCCTTGGCCGGGTCTGCGGCGAGAACCGCCGGCAGATCGGCGGCCAGCTTGCCGTTCTTGTCGAGCACGTCGCCAAGGTTCTCCGAAGGCTTCTCCCATGACCCCAGTACAACGTTGATTCGATCCACGCGTGCTTTCAGTTGCGTAACGTTGCGTTGTAACCAGAACTGCTTGTCGATAAGGGAATAGACCGGATAGTTACTATTGGGCGGTGCCTCCGTGCCATTCAAAATATTGGGCGGTGCCTCCGTGCCATTCAAAAGATCCTCCAGCGCGCGGATCTCCTCGATAAGCGTGCACAGCCGGCACTCGAGCAGGCACTCCCAGCAAGGAACGGAGCACTCGAGCTTCTTTGTGAGAGCAGCGATGAGCTTGTCCTGCTCCCACCAGAGTTTGTTCAGCTGCGTGTAGCGAGCCTGCGTGTAATCTGCCTGCGCGCTCGCCAGCTTGCCCTGGAACGCCGTGAGTTCCTCCACGAGGGCTTTCGCACGCTCGGCCTTCGTGACGAGCTCGGCCTGTGTGCGAATGCTCTCCGCGAGGCAGTCGTTCGGCTTGCCGCCCGGGGGTGTGGGGCAGGCGCACTTCGTCTCACACTTGGGGCGCTTCGGGGGATCCTTTACCGTCGGTGGCTCTGGCTGAGCGGCGCATTTCTGTTTGTCGCCAGCCGACGGCTTTTTCGAGGTCGCAGGCGTCGCAGGCGTCGTTGGCGTCGGCGTAGTGGGCGTAGACGTCGTTGGCGTCGCCGTTGTCGTTGGCGCGGGTTGCGTCTTGGAAGTCTGTTCCACGTCGAGAGGCGAGTTGTTGTCGGCCATAGCGTCGTTCTCCTTGGTCACCGGTTCATTGCTGCAGATCATCCCAAGCAAAGATCTCGTCGGCGACGCGACCTTGCAGGAGCTGGAAGGTTTTCTGTTTCTGCGGTCCGGCGGCTCGCTTCGCGAAGAGCCGGACATTCATTTTTTCCTGTGCGTCGAGCTTCGGAACCTGTGCGTGCGAAAGCCGCAGGATCGAGGCGAAATCTCCCGCCGCGCCTGTTGCGGAGGGGGCTTGCCACGGGTGCCAAGTGGCACCGTCGTCGTCGAGCCACTCAAGGCGGATCGTCGCTCCCGCAATCGCCGCCGGAGCAGTGCCGAGCGGAACGCGTTTCTCGTACAGCGAGCCGCGAATGGCCGTGATGCCGGGCGAGAAGGGGTAGCTCGCGCGCGGCATCAGCTCCACGCGATGAAGCGGACGCGTGACTTGCGCGGCGGCGATCTCCACGCGTTCGAAGGGCGCAGCGCGCGGCTCGACGATCACCCTCTCAAGCTTCGTCACGTCTTCCTGCAGCCATACAAAAAGCCCGCTTTCGTTCACGATGGGTTTGCCAGTGAGCCCTTTCGCCGTGACTTCAATGCCTTGCGCGACACGCTCGAGCGTCACCGCATCGAGCAGCTCGATCCCGAGCATCGCCTTTCGCGTGTACGCACGCTCCAACGGCTGACCGACTTCGAAGCGTCGCGACATGGTCATTCCTCGACGAACGTGACGCGGGCGCCCACGTCGAGGCTGTCCTGAACCACGGGAGGGCCGACGGTCGCCGGGACTTTCGGGTCGATCCACACGGGGCTCGCGAGGTACGTGATCGACGTGCGGTAGTTGGCGGTCGGGAACAGCGCCCAGATGCGGCTCGTTTCTTCCGTCGTCAGCGGATCGAGCGAGACGTGAACCGTCTCGTAGCCCACGCCGGGGCCGGTGAGCTCGGGATCGAGCTGCAGCGCCTGCATGGCGCCGCCCAGGATCTCAAGCAACACCTCCTCGTTATCACCAGGCGTCGTTCCAACGGTGAGGAGGTAGTGAAGATCGAGCGGCAGCGAATTGGCGAAGACGACCACTGGTGGAGGCGGAACGTCGGACGGCACCCGGTGCTCACGATTGCGCAGGCTCGCGTTCGGCATGATGCGATAGAGAAAGAGAATGAGCGAAGCGCCGGCCGCGTCCGGATCGTCAAGAGGGCCAACGAATACCTTTCCAACGCCCGCCACCTGCTCCATGCGGACGCGCAGCGCCTTCGTGACCCTGAGGAGTGCGTCAGCGTTCATGCTGCCTTCCGAAGCTCCGCCGGTAAGTCGAGCGCAATGGCGGGCCTGCCGAGCTTCGCGAGCTCCGCGTTGGTTGCGTAGGCAATATGCGCAAGCCCGATCACCTTGTCGGCGGCCGCGGCCAAGAATGCGGCACGCAGCGTGATTTGGCGAATGTGGCCTCCAGTGAGGTCGATCTTGCGGGCGAGCTGGCGAAAGGTCGTCGCATCGAGCGCGTGCGATTTCTCCGGCAGACACCGGCGCCAGATCTCCTCACGGGCTTCGACGTCCGGACGCGGAAAGTCGATGATGAACCGCAAGCGGCGCAGGAAAGCGGCGTCGAGGTTCTGCCGCAGGTTGGTTGTCAAGATCGCGAGACCCTCGTACGCCTCCATCCGCTGCAGCAAGTACGCCACTTCGATGTTCGCGTAGCGATCGTGTGCATCCTTCACCTCGCTTCTCTTGCCGAGCAGAGCATCTGCCTCATCGATGAGCAGCGCAGCACCGGAAGTGCGGGCATCGTTGAACACGCGATCGATGTTCTTCTCCGTATCGCCGATGTACTTGCTGACGACGCGCGATAGGTCAATCCGCAGAGCCTGAACGCCCAGCCGCTTGGCCACAGCGAGCGCGGCCATGGTTTTGCCTGTGCCGCTCGGCCCATGCAGCAGCACCGTGACGCCACGGCCGTACGGGAGTTGCTCGCCGAAATTCCATCCGTTCAGAACCCGATGCGCGAAGCGAACGTTGTCAACGATCTCGTTGAGTTGCTGCTTGCGATCAGCTGGCAGCACGACGTCATCGAACGAGAACGTCGGCTCCAGACGCTCGGCCAGGTGCGACAGGCCCTCCGCGCTGACCTGCTTGCACGCCGACATGAAGCCGTCGAAGCAGCGCTCTACGGCAGGTTCGCGCGATTGCGTGCTGCGGGCCAGCATCATGGCTTGCTGGAAGCCGTCGATCTGCAACGGATGCCGAGATACGAGCGCTCGAGCTTGTTCGATGCTAAGGTCCGCTCCGGAAAGCTTGGCCGCTGCAGCAAATGCGTTGGCAAGCGCCTCGGGGGATAGCGCAGGCCCCTTTACCAACAGGAAGGACGTCGATCCCAGCAGCCGCGCAACACGCGCTGGATCGATACAGATCACGGCCGCGCGGCAGCCTGTGTTTACGGTGGCGGTGAAGAGCGATCGCAGTGCTTGGTCGGCCTCCGCCGTTGGCGCCGTGCTTGTCGCGTCGATGATCAATGGGGTCCCGGTCAAGCGCGCCGCTCGTCCCAAGCGTATGCCGCACTCCTCGAGCGATGCGGCGTCGAGGGCCACGATGCGCGCGTCTTCGACACGGATAGGTGGTGCTCGACGAATCAGAACGCCCAGTTCGAGCAGCGCCCGCCAACCCGAAGCGTCGTCGCCTGCGAACAACACCCATTGCCCGTTGTGCACTGCTTGCAGCATGTCGATGAACTTGCCGGCGCGATCGCGTTCGCCGTCGGCATCGACGAGCAACGCTCCAGGCCATGCAGATTCGGTGGTTGCTCGACTCAAGCGGGGGTCGTGAGCAAGCGCGTCACGCTCACCAAGTATCCAAGCCACCAGTGCGGGATCGACTCGCAGCGGTTCGTCCGCCGGAGGCAGCGCTGCGGCAGGCATATCGAAAACACGCCAGCGCGCTAGGGCACTGGTCGAGCCGAGGGCGACTCGGACATCAGCTGGTTCACCCAGCAGGGCAGCGTAGAGCCCGAGAGTTCCTACGCGGCGCCCGAGGTCGTCCAACAGGACTCCCATGCAGCGCTGATACCTTGGGTCAAGCTCGGGGGCAAGGACCAGCAGAAACAGCCGAAACTCGAGATCGCTCAACGTCAGATTCCGGACCAACGACGCAAGCGGCTCGGTACTGCTCTCTGCCGCAGCCAGTGTACCGATCAACGTGTCATCTGCTGCCTGCAAGGACGCTCCCGCAGTCGCGATCGTCTGCTCGTATGTTGTATCGAGGAGCTGAACCAGGGTCGTTGCGGTCACCGTCAAACCTGGCAGATCACCGTTTTCCCCGGTGAGCCCCACAATTGCATTGCGCAGGGTCTCGTGAATCCACTGGATCGCCGCGCCTAGCAGCGGACTGCGTCGTCTCTCGGGGTCCGGCGCCTTCACCGTCCTTCTTGTCGCAATCGAGTCGGTGGGCAGGTACGCGAAATGCGCTTGCGGGCTGAAGGCAGCCTGGTCGACCAGAGTCCGCAGCTCGCGGAGCAACTCCCGCAGTCCAATGCGGCGGGTTGCAACTCGCACGACATCCCCGATCGGTGTAGTCACGCGTATTACGACGTAGTAGGGAAACTCCGCGAGATATCGCTCCGCGGGCTCCTCTGTATCCGCATCAGCACCGACGAGGATGACGCCGCACCGGTTCATCAATGACCGCGATTCGTGCAGCGCGTCGGTCTCTGCCACCGTTAGGACTCGCCCCGCGACGAGCGTCATATCGTTGCGTTCCTCGACAGCGCGTGCGATGCCCTCTGCTTGGATATCTGGCGCGGTGGCGATAACCATAACCTCCACTGGCGACACCGGCGAGCCTCCATGCTTTGTTTCGCGACAGTTCGATCATCGCAAGTGTCAGTTGCGTTGGGAATCCTCCATGCGGATCAATAAGGGCTCAGGCTGGAGCTGCAACTACATGGTTTGGATGATCCAAAGCCACTTGTCCTAACGATCCACCGCCTTCTGGATCCAAGGATGGAGATCAAGAGTCGCCGAGTTCGTCCGCAGCGGACGCGCCGTCCCATGGCGATTCCCGCACCTGCCGCGCCGCCTGAGCTCGCCGCGTCACTTTCAACTTACCCAGTACACCGTGGACGTGGTGCTTGACTGTCGCCGTGCTGAGGCAGAGCTCCCGGGCAATCTCCTTGTTGGAGAGGCCTCGCCCAATTAACTTAAGTACTTCGCCTTCGCGCTTGGTCAACGTGGCGTTGCCTAGTGCCACCAGCGCACGTGGCTCCATGCGAAACAGCGCGCGCAGCAGCCCTCCCGAAATCTCGGCACTGCATTGCAAACGACCGGTGAAGATATCAAGCACCGCTTGGCAAAACGCATCGAAGGTCGCCTCGCGTGCGACATAGCCGACAAAGCCAGCACGACCACAGCGAATGACATCCTGGCGTTGTTCAAGAAGACCGAGCGCTACCAGAGCGACATCGGGCCACCTCTCGGCAATCGATCGAACCTCCTCCAGGTCAACACCTTGCGTAACATCGATCAAGACGAGATCAGGCTTGGCAACCGTGATAGCTTCGCGCAGCGAGAGCAGGTTGGTAACAGTTGCCTGCAAACAAATATCCGTATGCGCTTGCCGGCTTAAGCATGCCTCCAGCCCTTCGCCTAAAATCCGGATCGGCGTTAAAAGAACGACGTTCATAAACTGCCTTCCTTGGGCTGCTGCGCATTACTTAGACGGCGGTATTTTGCGCGACACGAATCACCGGGAGCCCAATGTCCATGCGGTTTTCAGAGATAAAACTGTCGTCTAAATTACCGGCTTCTGAGTAAGACAGCTACGGGACTGGATGCGTAATGGTCCATTTGCCATTGCTAGTCCGGGTTACGCGATAGACTGCTATAAGCTCTTCACAAAAATTTATTTACCATAAAAGCTCGACAATCAGCGGAGCAGCTCAGTGGCTGCTTCATGATGCAGGAGAGGCAAAACGATGGCCGCACGAAAGAACTTGACGCTGGATCAGGCCAGCCGTGCGCAGTTGGAGCGCATTGTCAAGCGTGGAAGCAACTAGCGCAAGCGCGAATGGGCGCAGACTCTGTTGCTGCTGGATCCGGGCGTCTTTGCCGAGGATGTGGCGGCCCAGTTGGACCTGAACATGCGCGCGGTGCGCACCAGGCGCGTGGCTGCATGGACAGTGGTTTGGCGTTGCTGCCTGATTGCGCGTGCAGTGAGGCGCCGAGAAAGTTGGCGCCTGAGCGGGTGCGCTGCCTCGTTGAGCGGGCATAGGCCGAGCTGCTGACGGCAGCTTTCTGGTTCTGTCGCGATAGCGGCGTGAGGCTCAGCGAGGCCACGGGGCTGGCTGACGATCAGAAGGCCAGTGAGTAGAACTGCGACGCTGCGGACGAGGCTTGGGCTTCGGGGCGGTTGAGTTGCCCCTTCTTGATCATGTGCATCGTCTCGATGCCGGGGATGAGGACGCGCGCGCAGCGGAAGGACTTGAATCCCAACATGGGTCGCACGATACGCTTGACCGCCCGGTGATCCTGCTCGATGACGTTG
>JBDTQZ010000035.1:0-8439 GCA_039931935.1 Burkholderiaceae bacterium
GCAAGTAGTTCTTTTGCTGAAAACTGGCGTGCGAGATTCCGGGCATGACGGTGAACTGCTTATCCGGGCTTGGCAACCGCACAAAGAAATTCATCAGGTCATCGAATCCAGCGATGCCGTCGAACTCGCCGCGCATGATGATCGTCGGCACCGGAATCGCTGCGGGGTCAACAATAGGTAACTTCGAGCACATGTCGATGTACGTTCCATTGGGCATCGAAGAGTCCAAGGCGAGGATCGCGTCGGCGAATGCGTCGATGACGCGCCTTTCTGCACACTCGGGATGATCGCGCTCGAAAATGGAATAGACGAACGCACGGTCGATCAGGCGGCGCTTCGTCTTGAGAAACTCCGGAAGTTTCTTGCGCCGCTGCTCAAGTGTGGGACTGCCTTGGCCGGTCCAGACGAATGCGTCGAGCGCTAACCTCGCAACGCGATTCGGATGCCGCTGCGCGAACAGTGCCGCACGCAGCGCCCCCGAAGAAATTCCGTAGATCAAGAATCTCCGTACGCCACGCGTCTGGCTGATGTAATCGGTCGCCGCCGCCAGGTCGTCGGCGCCGTTGGCAATGTCGCACGTGATGTCGCGGCTCTTGTCCGACCGCCCGTAGCCTTCCATGTCAACGCTCCAGCACACGAAGCCGCGTCGGGCAAACCAGTCCATCACCGACGAATCGGCCCGTCCGTCGACTATCAAGTCGAACGTCGGTTGCGACGCCATTGAGGAGCCATGGACAAATAGCACCGCCGGCTTGTTGTCTGGCGCGTCGACGAATTTCTCCCATAGAAACAGGCGCACGTCCCCCTTCTTGGTCCAGTGCTCGACGCCAGTCACCGGCGCGTTGACGCCAGTCGATTCGGACAGCGCCATCTCGTGACGGGACGTGACCGCACTAATCGATTTTGGCACCGGTTCCCTTGATAATTTTCGCCCACCGGTCGATCTCCTCACGAAAGAAGGTCCCGAATTCAGCGGGAGTCGATGCCACGATCTCTATCGAGGCATTGGCCATGTAGGTTTTCACTTCGGGTGCCGCCATCGTCATCAACAGTTCACGATGCAGCTTCTCGATGATCGGGGCCGGTGTGCCTTTGGGTGCCATCAAGCCCAACCAGACGTACGCGGCGTATCCCGGAACGGCTGCTTCGGCAATGGTGGGCACATCGGGCAATTGCGGCGAGCGAATGGCGCTGGTCACCGCAAGCGCACGCAGTTTTCCCGCCTTGATGTGCCCCAGCATGCCGGCAGGCCGGGAAACGACACCAAGACCTGGCCACCTAGCAAATCGGTAGTCGCCTGGCCGCTGCCGCGATAGGGAATGTGGTTCATCTTGAGTCCCGTCTGCGACAGAAAGAGTGCAGCGAACAAATGCTGGCCGCTGCCGTTGCCGGATGACGCATAGTCCAACTGGCCTGGCCGCTCCTTCGCATAGGTGACCAGCTCCTGGATCGACTGCACCGGCAGGGATGGATGCACGACCAGCACGCCAGGTTCGCGTCCGATCAATGTGACCGGAACGAAGTCATCGAGCGGATGAAATTTGAGTTGCGAATACAAAGTCGCGCTGATGGCATTGGTCTGCGAAGCGAGCAGCAGCGTGTAACCATCCGGCGCCGATTTCGCGGCGGCCTCGGAGCCTATCGTCGCCCCTGCGCCAGGCTTGTTTTCAACGACTACCTGTTGGCTTAACCGCTTGGAAAGTTCCTGAGCGACGATCCGCGTAGGTCCATCGACCGCGCCGCCTGGCGAAAAGGGCACGATGATCCGAATCGGCCGCGACGGGTAATCCTGTGCGTGCAGGGGGGTCGCACTCATGGCGCCCCAACCCAAGCAGAGGGCGAGACCGAAGCAGCGCGCGATATTTCGTGGTTCGATCACCCTGTTTCCATCCTGACGTTGCAGTCCATCATCGCTCTGTCTGTTCGCTTCGTCTAGAAATCCACCGTGTCAGCCTGCGCGTCCTCGTCGCGCAGCCTCTTCGCCTCCGCACGATGGTGCTGCCACAACGCGAAAACCACTGACAAGACCGCAGCTGCGAGCAGCGCTCCTGAAATCGGGCGTGTTACGAAAAGCCACGGATCCGGATCGGTCATGATCGATCGGATCAGGTTGATCTCGATCTGATCGCCGAGGATCACACCGAGGATGAACGGCGCCAGCGGCAGCCCGACCTTGACCATTGCGTAGCCGAGCACTCCGAAGGCAAGCAGCACGTAGACGTTTGACATGGTGTTGTTCAGCGCGAAGGCGCCGACCACGCACAGGACAAGCACGATCGGATACAGCAGCGACTTGGGCACCGTAACGACCTTCAGGGCCCAGCGCGCCGCAATCCCGGTGATCACCACCATGAGCGGATGCGCGATCAGGTACGCCGCGAAGATTCCGTACGCGAGGGTGGGGTGCTGCGAGATGAAGAGCGGGCCCGACTGAATCCCATGGATCGTCAGCGCGCCCAGCATCACGGCGGTCACGGCATCCCCGGGAATGCCGAACGCCATGATCGTGACGAGTGAGCCGCCGACGTTGCCGTTGTTCGAGGCTTCTGAGGCGATGATGCCCTCGGGAATGCCGGTGCCAAACGCCTCGGGCCGTTTCGAGAATTTTTTCGCCTGGTCGTAGGCCATCATGTTGGCCGCGCTTCCGCCAATCGCCGGCAGCACGCCGATCCAGACGCCGATCAGTGAAGTCCACAGCAGCAGGAACGGGCGCGACAGGATTTCCCACGTCACTTTCACATGCGACACGGCAAACACCGCGGCGGCGCTGACCGCCTGGCCGATGCGTTCGGTGCCTCCCATCCTCTCGGCGTCGGTCATGATCTGCGCGAAGGCGAACACGCCGATCAGCACCGGCAGGAACTCGACACCTCCTTCCAGAAATGGAATGCCGAAGGTGAGTCGCTGCACGCCCATCATCGGGTCATTGCCCAGCACCGTCACGACGAGGCCCAGCATGCCCGCGAGCAGGCCTTTCAGAAGCGATGCTTCGACCAGCCCCGCCACCATTGAAAGCGCCAGCACGAACAGCGAGAAGTATTCCCACGGCCCGAACTCCAGCGCGAACGCGGCGAGCGGGCCGGTGGCAGCGATCAGAAATACGCCGCCCAACAAGCCGCCGTAGAACGACGCCCAGATGCCAAGCCAGATGGCGCGCCCGGGTTGCCCCTTTTTGGCCATCGGAAAGCCATCAAACGTCGTCGCAACTGATGATGGGGTGCCGGGAATGCCGAGCAGCGTCGCGGTGATCATGCCGCCTGCCGAACCGCCCACGTAAATGCCGACCATCGCGGACAGCCCCTGCAGCGGATCGAGTCCGAACGTAAAGGGAAGCGCCACGATGATCGTCATCGTGATCGTCACGCCGGGCAAGGCGCCGCCGATCACACCCACCAGCGTGCCGATCGTCAGCGGAATCATGTATTTCAGCTGGACGATGTTGGCGATGCCGGCGCCGAGGAGCTCGTACATCGACTAAAGCCCTGTCCAACGCCCGCGAGGCAGCAGAACCTGCAGGTAACTGTCGAAGGCGAGGTATGTCGCGGCAGTGGCCACGAGTGCAACGACTAATACGACTATCCAGCGTCGGACCTGAAAGCGCGGCGATTCGAGCGCAAGCGGCATCGCCACCAGGAACGCGACGGTCGCGATGCGGAACCCGAGGTATGGAAGCGCGATCACATAGATCGCAAAGATCGCGAAAGCGATGACCACCACGGTGTAGTTGGCGCGAGACGGCGCAGTGACCGGGCCCGCCCGCCGACGCTTGATGATGTCGGATACCACGAGCAGCAGCGCGAGCAACGCGGTGACCGCGAGAACGAGTTGCGGATAGAACTCGGGACCGACCGGGACGAGCGGATGGCGCTCGAGCCCGAGTGTGGCCCAGAAAAGAAACAGGCTCGCCGCCACCACCACGAGCCCGGTGATCGCGTCGCGACCCACGCTGCGGGCGCCGCGGTTGGCCTCCTCGTCTCAGCGCTTCAGCATGCCGAGATCTTTTGCCAGATCCTTATTCAGCGCGTCGTTCTTCCTCAGGAACTCGGCATAGTCCTTGGCGCTGAGGTAATTCACCAGCGTGCCCTGGTCCTTCATCGAAGCGGCGAACGCCGGTTCTTTCACTGCAGCAGCGCACGCGGCTTCGAGTTTCGCCATGATGTCGGGCGGTGTTCCCTTCACTGCGAGCAGCCCGCGGTTTACCGCATAGGTCACGTCGACCCCGACCTCCTTCAATGTCGGCACATTCGGTGCCTCGGGCGTGCGATTGTCGGCGGCAATCGCGAGAAACTTCATCTGCCCTGCATCGACCTTGCCCTTCTGCGTCAGGTTTGATTCAGCCAGATCGATATGGCTGCCCAGCAGCGCATTCATCCGTGGCGCCGTGCCCTCGTACGAGACATACTTGAACTTGACGCCCGCCGCCTTTTCCACCATGGCCGGAAAGAAGTGGCTGGTCGAGCCGAGCGTCGCGCCGACCGTGATCTGGCCGGGGCGCGCCTTGGCGTCGGCGATCAGCGCCTTCATGTCGGTCCATGGCGTCTTCGGGCTCGCAGTGATTATCGACGGCGTGGAGGAGACGAGACAGATCGGCTGGAAGTCGGTTGCGTTCACGTCGGCCACGCCCGTGTAGAACGTTGAATGGATCGAGTCGTGCACGGCGAATATCGTGTAGCCGTCAGCAGGCGAGTCCCGGGCTTCCTTCGCACCCTTGGTCCCTGAGGCGCCACCCACATTGGCGATGACGAGCGTGCCTCCAAGATGCTTCTGCAAATGCGGCTGGAACGCGCGGTAGATACTGTCGGTGTCCCCGCCGGCCGCCCAGGGAACGATCAGCTTCACGGGCCGCTCGGGGTAGGCCGCGAGGGCACAAGAGGCAGAGAACAGAACGGTGGCTGCCAGCGCTGTACGCAAACGATTCATGGATTCACTCCTGCAACATGCGTAAGGATGCGGGACATACTAGACTGGGCCGCCGCCGCTCACAATCAGCATAGGCGAGCAGCGGCGCCTGGTTCGATTCACAACTCTCCCTAAGTTATGCGCGTTGGACTGATCGGCGGCGGTGTTATCGCGCGACTCTTTCTCGAGCAATCACGGCGCGGCGCGATAAGCGACGCCGAAGTAGTCGCTGTGATGGGCCGCACCGAGCTATCGCGCGGAAAGGCTCTTGCACAGGAATTCGGGATCGCCTTCGTGACCGAGCGCGACAAGCTGATCGCGTCACGACCCGACATCGTGATTGAGGCCGCGTCGCATGCCGCCGTGCGTGAGCATGTCGAAGAGTTGCTTTCGAAAGGCATCGCCGTGGTCGTGCTTTCAGCGGGTGCGCTCGTCGATGATCACCTGCGCGAAGGGCTGGAACGTGCATCGGCGCGGCATCGTGCACTGCTCTACGTGCCTTCAGGTGGTATCGGTGGATTGGACGCGCTGAAGGCCGCTTGCGCGGCCGGCGTAGACGAGGTAACCATTGCGGTGACCAAGCCGCCTGCCGGGTGGAAAAGCATTCCGTACGTCGAAAGTCTGGGTATCGATCTGGATCGCCTCGATGGACCGGTGACATTGTTCGACGGCACCGCGCGCGAGGGCGTGCCACACTTTCCCGCCAACGTGAATATCGCCGCGGCTCTCTCGCTAGCGGGAATTGGTTTCGATCGCACGCGCCTTACCGTAGTGGCCGACCCCGCGCTCAAATTCAACACGCATTTCATCCGCATTCGCGGCCCGACCGGCACGATCGATCTGCGCTTTGAGAACATGCCGTCGCCCGACAATCCGAGGACCGCCATGTTGGCAGGCTTCAGCGCGCTCGCCGCGCTTAAACAATTCGGCTCGCTGGTCCGTTACGGAACTTAGGCGGGGCCTAGAATTTGCCAACAGGATCAGGAATTCCGCGAGATGCTGCGCGGCCAGGTGGACAAATACGGCAAGGGTCACGAAAGCGATTGGTATCAAACTCGACTAGCAACTTCGACAGAGAAGATCATGGGAAAAGATGATTTACGCCAAGCGACCTACGTCATCGATATCGGCCCGCGTCCGTCGCTGCCTGTCGCCGGTAGCGACCTACGCTTTCCGGTCGGACGCATTTTCTGCGTCGGCCGCAACTATGCCGAGCACGCGCGAGAAATGGGTCATGACCCTGATCGCGAGCCGCCATTTTTTTTCATGAAGGCGCCCAACTCGATCGTACAGAGCGGCTCGACCATCGATTACCCCGTTGGCACCAAGGATGTCCATCACGAGATCGAGATGGTGGTTGCCATCGGCAAGGGTGGGAGGAACATCGCGGTCGACAAGGCGCTTGATCATGTCTGGGGTTATGCGGTCGGGCTGGACATGACGCGTCGAGATATTCAGGGCGAAGCGAAGAAGATGGGTCGCCCGTGGGAGATGGGAAAGAGCTTCGATCAATCAGCACCGTGTTCGGCGCTGCGTCCCGCGAACGAAATCGGCCATCCGAAGAAGGGCGCGATCGAGGTCAAGGTGAACGGGGAGGTTAAGCAACAAGGTGACTTGTCGCAGCAGATCTGGAGTGTCCCTGAGCAGATCTCTTATCTATCGGGCTTGCTCACACTGCAACCTGGCGACCTGATATTTTCCGGCAAACCCTCAGGCGTCGGGCCGGTAAAGCGGGGCGACACGCTCGAAGGTCACGTGGACGGTGTGGGCGACCTCACCATCACCTACGCGCCGGTGATGTAGCCGCGGGCCTACGGGCTTTTTCCGACAGACTCCAGCCGCCGTCGGATCACTTCTTCGCGCAGATCCAGTTCACCCTCGATCCGGCGGCGGATCTCGTCACTGACGCGCCCGCTGCGCAACGAAGCGTTCACCTGTTCGCGCTCTGTTCGAATCAACGCGAGTTCGAGGCGATCGATTCGCGCTGCGAGTGCGCTGCCGTCACCACACAGGTCGCGTCGGCGTTCGAATTGGCTCACTCGATCGGCCTGCAACTCTCGCACTTGACGAATCTGCTCTTCCGGCACGTTGATCTCTGCAGACAGCTCGTGTAACCGATCGAAGGCGGTACGTGCCGCTTCGAGGCGAGCGTCAGCCTCACGCCGCTGTTGCTGAAGCTGCTCTTTGCTGCCTGAGTCGGTCAGGCCGAGCTTCCGTACGAGCCATGGCAGTACGGGACCCTGCAAGACCAGCGTCACTACGATCACGCTGAACGTTAGAAACAGGATCAGACTTCGATCCGGAAACGGCTGATCGCCGCCGATCAGCACCGGAATGCTGAGCGCCGCTGCAAGCGAAACCACACCGCGAATGCCGGTAAAGGAAATGAGGAACGGGTGCTGCCAGAACGGTGGGGGGTCTCGTGCTCGCAACTTGGGGGACAGCCAGCGCTGCAAGTACGTCGCCGGAAAAACCCAAACAAAACGCACGGCAATCGCAACGAAGCTAATCGCCACTGCGTACAGCAGCAGTTGACTCCACGCGATCGAGCCAAGCCCCTGCAGGACGCGCGCCTGCAGGCCCGTCAGGAGGAAAATCGCGCCTTCAACTAGGTAGGTAACGAAAGCCCAGAAAAATACTGCCTGCAGCCGCGTCTTCGAGCGGATGAGCTCGACACCCTTGGCGCCGACGTACAAACCGGCGACGACAGTGGCAAGGACCCCCGAGCCGCCTGCAGCGTGTGGAACCCAGAACGCGAGGAAAGGTGTCAGCAGCGACAACGTGACTTCGATGCGTGGCTCGTTGGCCCAGTAGCGCAGGCGCAACATCAGCCAGCCAACAACAAACCCCCACAGGGTTTCGCTGACGACGATGGCGGCAAATGTCATCGTTGCTTCCGCCAGTGAGAAAACACCCGTCAGCACAGCAGCCAGCGCGAACTTGAACAGCACAAGCGCGGTCGCGTCGTTGACCAAACCTTCGCCTTCGAGGATCGCGGTGATGCGGCTTGGAACACCGAGCCGCCGCGCGATCGCAAGCGGTGCCACTACGTCGGGCGGCGAAACGATGGCGCCGAGCACAAACGCGACCGGCCACGGCAGCCCGATTAGCCAATGCGCGGCAGCCGCGACGATGACCGTCGTAAACACTACGCATCCGACGGCGAGAAGCGATATCTCGCGCAAGTTGTCGCAAAAAGCCTGCCAGCTCATGCCAAACGCCGCGTAGTAAATCAGCGGCGGCAAAAACACGAGCAACACCAGATTCGGAGGCAGTGCGATTCGCGGCAGACCCGGAGCGAGCGCGAGAATTACGCCCGCAACGACCAGCAAAATGGGACTCGGAACATTGACGCTGTACGCGATCCAGTTGACCAGAGCGGTAATCGCAAGCACCGCCGCAGCGGCGTACAGGATCGGTTCCATGCTGATCAGCTTGTCGAAGTCGAGCTCAGTAACGTCCAGCGCTGATCAAGCTTCATCCGGTCGCGCGGCACTGGCTATTCTAGTTGCTTCGACAAGGCACTCCGTCACTTGCGTG
>JBDTQZ010000036.1:0-8229 GCA_039931935.1 Burkholderiaceae bacterium
AAGGTTCAGCTGCTCTTCACGCTCGATACCGGCCAGAACGAATGTTTCGCGCGTCAATCCGAGCGCATTGACCTCGCGTGACATCTCCTGCCAAGTTTCTTCGCGTGAACTGATTGGCGCCAGCATCTTCGCAAAATCGGGAGCGACGAAGTCGATCGCCGACATCTCCATACTCGGACGTGGCTCTGCAAATCGATAGCCGACGGCGATTTGGTACGAGCGCAGCAGGTCGATGAACTCGCGCACGCGATACGGCCAGCGCAGGCGCTCCATCGCGCCCCGCAGCAAAACGGAAAGTCGATGCGCGGTGTATCGATGCGCCTCCAAGACGTTGGCGAACGCTTCCAGTGAACGCTCGACCGAACCGAACGACACTGTGACAGCGACGCGCTCGACTCTTTCATGCTCCAGCATCGAAAACGCGTGCTCCATCGCGGCCAGCTGAATCTGCGAGCGCAACGAGCGATCGGGCTCGAAGTCCGCAGTCCAAACATAGAGTTCATCGAACCAGCGCTGCGATCCCACCAGCGTTCGCGTCGGCCACACCAGCGCGCGCACGCGCGAGCCGAAGCGGCTCAGCGAATCAACTGTGGGATCGAGTTCGACTTGGTGGCTGCCGAGCTGCTCGGAGTGAAAGGTCTTACTTGCCATTAAGAACAGATCGTGCCACCGCTTTGCAAAATGCAGCGGGTGGCCAATTCTCTGCTAAATACTCGAACTACGGAGTACTAACTTCGCGTGGGTAGCGTAGGCGGCGGATAGGGCATTCGAATCGCGCGCCCTTGGCCAAGCTCGAAGCCGACGCGGCTGGCGGATTGCTGTTGTTGCCGTGTTTCGAGTGCGCCAACGATCGTGGTTTTCGTATCGAGCGAAAGGGCACGAACCTCGAGTGCGAGATCGTTCCACGCGTCGGCGCGCGCGGACGTCGTTGCCAGCACCTTGGCAAAGATCGGTTGCACCAGATCGATGCCGGAAAGCTCCATGCTGACGCGCGGCGCTGAAATCCGGTAGCCGACGGGAAACTGCCATCCACGCAGCATGTCGGCAAATGCGCGTAATCGATAGCGCGATCGCAAACGCTGTGGCGCTCCGCGCAACATGACGAACATTCGATGTGCAAGCAGCAGATTCTTTTCGAATAGCTCGGTCAGCGGATCGAGCGAGCGCTCGACCGTGCCGAACGAAACCGTAACTCCGATGCGATCAACGAGGTCGTAAGCCAGCCAGTCGAAGGCGTTGCGCAGCGCGTGAATTTGAATACCGGCACGCTCGGTCGTCGAAGCGCTACCGCCTTCGGTCCACAGATACAGCTCGTCGAACCAGCGCTGGGTGCCGGTCAGCGAACAAGTGGGCCATAGCGTGGCACGCACCGAGCCGCGAAAGCGGCCGACGCTTTCGCCGGACGATGGATAAGGCGAGCTTTGAGGGGTCATCCGTTACTGAAGGCGATGGACCTGGCATTCTGTCGGGCCGCTGCGGGCTGAACATACCCAGAATAGGCGGTGCCAGACGGTGTAGCGCCCGACGGGCGGCGGCGCTTGGATAGCTCGCGGCGGCAATGGCCGCGGAGCGCAACTCGATGCTGTTTTGCGTGCATCCAGTCTTCCGGCAGAAATCATGCCGCGCATCGATGTTCGGGAAAGAGCATTGCCAAATCGGCGGGCGCCACGATGCCACGCTCTGTGACGATACCGGTAATCAGTCGCGCGGGCGTGATGTCAAACGCAGGATTGGCCACGGTAGTGTTTTGATCGACGATGCGTATGCTTGCAACCTCGCCGTCGGCGCCGATTCCCGTCAGCTGAGCTACCTCATCGCGTGCGCGCTCTTCGATCATCACCTGGGATGCGTCATGCAGTGACCAATCGATCGTGGGCGACGGCACCGCGACATAGAACGGCAGGCTGTTGTCGCGTGCCGCCAGCGCCTTCAAGTAAGTACCGATCTTGTTCGCAACGTCTCCGCACGAGCTGACGCGATCCGCCCCGACAAACACAAGGTCGACGTCGCCCCGTTGCATCAGATGGCCGGCGGCACTGTCGACGATAAGCGTATGCGGGACGCCGTGCGCCGCTAACTCCCATGCGGTTAGCAGGCCCTGATTCCGGGGGCGTGTTTCGCCAACCCACACATGCACAGGAACTCCTGCATCGTGTGCTTGATAGATCCCGGACAGCGCAGTGCCGTAGTCGACCGTCGCGAGCCAGCCCGTGTTGCAATGGGTCAGAACCTGCAAGGATCGCTTCAAGCCTGCGTGCATTGTTTGAAGCAGGCGAGCCGCATGGCGTCCGATCGATTGATTCAGCGCCACGTCCTCGTCGGCGATGCGCCCAGCTTCCAGCCACGCAGCGCGCGTTCGTTGCGTGACCGGCAGCGGCACCAGCGTGGCTTGCATGCGATCAAGCGCCCAGCGCAGGTTCACTGCCGTTGGGCGCGCAGCACTGAGGCGTTGGTGAGCGAGCGCAAGGTGCGCGTCGCTTGCTTCGTCTCGCATCGCCAGCGCCAGTCCGTAGGCGCCGGCTACTCCAATCAGCGGTGCGCCGCGCACCGCCATCGTCTTGATCGCGGCAATCATGTCGTCGCTACGGGTTACGGTGCGCGTCGCGAACGCATGCGGCAACCGCGTTTGGTCGATGATTCCGACGGCTTCGTCACCGATTGGCCAGATCGAGCGATAGTGGGTCGAGCCAACGTTCATGTAAGGCGTTACGGTCAGGTATCGAAACAAAAACGGCCCTGCACTGGCAGAGCCGTTCGGGCAAAGCGTCCCCGCTAGAAACGATAGCCTAGGCCGAATGTGTACGCGTCGACGTCGTACTTCGGATTGATGTTGTCCTTGCCTTCGGTGCGATCCCAATCAAAGCGCGCTTGCCATTGGCCTCCAAAGTCGTACGTTCCACCCAGGCCGTAGATGAACTTGCCCTTGGTTTCGCGCGCCTGGGAATTGAAGTACGTAATGGCGCCGGTCGTGTTGTCCTGCACGGCTGCGTTACCCTTGAACTTCGCTGTGACTGCGGCCCAGCCGAGCTTTGCGTGCAGGCCCACCGGACCGAGCGGCGCGCGCAACAGCATGGACAGGGCGAATGCGTCCGTGCGACCGTCGGAGTCGCTGGGCAACGGCGTCGTGCCGACTGGCGGGTTCAACAGAAATCCCGGCTGGTGAGCCTCTCCGAAATTAATGTACGCACCTTCCACACCGATCCAGGGACGAAACATGTAACCGGCGTGCACGCGCCATGCTGTGTCACTTTCGTCACAGCTACCGCCGCCAACGGCGCAAAAGTCGTGATATTGGGAAAATCCAAAGCCGGCGCCGACGTAGCCCGGCGGCGATGGCAGTTGTTGTGCCGCCGCCGTAGCGGCAGCACACGTCAAAAACGCTCCGACCAAGAAGTTGCGCATGTCCGCTCCCATATAGAGTTCGGCGCAGTCTAATCAGACCTCCGGTTGCGAGCAACGGCAACCGTACAATGTTTACGTCATGTCTCATTCGTCACTTATCGGCCGATTGATCTCGGCGCTTGTGTGCTGTGCGTTGCTGCCGTTGATGTGGGTGGGCGACAGCCATGCACAAGACGGTGACCGGCGCGGATTCTTGTGGGAAGTGCGTAAGGGCAAGCAAATTGCCTGGCTGTTGGGCACGATTCACGTCGGCCGCCCCGAGTTCTATCCGTTACCGGCGTCGCGGCTGGCTCCCCTCAAGCGTGCCGAGGCGATCGTGTTGGAGGCTGACGTGTCCGATGGCTCACGCGCGATCGCGGCCACACAGAAATATGCGCAGTATCCCGACGGAACTCCCGGTCTTGAAACTCGATTGACTCCCGAGATGCGGCAGCGCGTCGAATCCCTGTTGTCACGCAATCAGCTCGATCCAGCGCCGATGATGCGGCTCAAGCCGTGGATGCTTGCCAACGTGCTGGCACTGTTCGAGGCGGCGCAGGCGGGCTATGTACCAGGGTTGTCGGTGGAGGCCTACTTGCTGCGCGTGGCGAAAACCGACAGCAAGCCCATTCTTGAATTCGAAGGCATCGAGCAGCAGTTCGAGCTCTACGAAAAGGCGCCGTGGGCCACGCAGATCTCGTTTCTGGAGGAGGCGATCAAGGCGGTTGAGTCGCGAGCCGCACGTCGCGAGTTGAATCGAATTGTGCAGGCATGGGAAACGGCGGATCGGGGTTCGCTCGAACGCCTGCTGGTCGAGATGCGTGCGCAGTCGTCGATCGGCTCGCGCTTTACGGTGGACACGATTTTGCTGGGCCGCCATCCGCAGATGGTGCGCAAGATCGAAGCGATGATGGGCGGCGGCAAGTCATACGTGTTTGCGGTCGGTGCACTGCATATGGTAGGCCCGCAAGGGCTGGTCGAGTCGTTGCGTGCACGCGGCTACACGCTGACTGAACTGTGACGGCTACTGCGAAGGGCGCGTTGCAGGCTGAATTGCAGCTTCGCTCTCGGCGTGCCGGCGCCCCGCGGAACGACCTCGGACAAGACCGAGGTCGTCGAAGTGCTGTCGCCGCGCTATGAGTTTCTGGCTTCCGGCGCCTGCGGCCAAAACACGTAGGCGTCCATCGCTAGTACGCCGCTGTCAACTCCTGCGTCGAGACGCTTGACGCGCGGGCTCGGCTGATCCGCTGCGGAAGCCGCGCCGAATGCGACAAACAACGGCATGAAATGCTCGGGCGTCGGATGCGCGCGCAGTGCGTGCGGCGCGAGCTCGCGCCAGCGCACCAGGCGCGCGCGATCGTTTTTTAGCAAAGCGTCGGCGATCCACTCGCGAAACTCGATGACGTAGGGCTCGGCCGCACCCTCGGCCACCGCGCGCGAACCTCTCTGCCGTACGCCGACCATCCAATCGCGCAGGTTGTGCGTGATGTGTCCTGAGCCTATGACCAGCACACCGTCACGAGTCAGCGGCGCGAGGGCGGTGCCTACACGCAAGTGATGCGCCGCATCGAGCGAAGGTTGGATTGACACCTGCGCCACCGGCACGTTGGCATTCGCAAACATGCGGCGCAGCGGTACCCATGCACCGTGGTCGAGTCCGCGGCACGCATTGGCGGTGGCGGTCAAGCCGCTCGACTGAAGCAGCCGGATCGCCCGCTCGGCGACGTCCGGCGCCCCCGGCGCCGGGTAGCTGATCTTGTAGAGCTCCGGCGGAAATCCACCGAAGTCGTGAATCGTCTCGGGCTGCCGCGCAGTGGAAAGCATTGGCAACTCGGTTTCCCAATGCGCCGATGCAATCAGCACCGCCGACGGGTGCGGCAGCGTGCGGCCAAGCTCTGCCCACACGTCGCCGGCGCGTCCGGCATCGATCGCGTGCATCGGCGAGCCGTGCGAGACGAACACCGTCGGCAACATGACTACTTCACCAACCCTTCGGCTCTCAGTGCCTCCTGCACGTGCGGGCGCGCCGCGACTCGTTTCATATAGCTTTGCAACACGGGCCAGCGAGCCACGTCGATGCCCGAGGCCTTTGCCCAGTTCGTCACGGTAAAGAGGTAGGCGTCGGCCACGGTGAACGTCGACCCTGTCAGGTAATCCTTGTCGCCGAGTTGCTGCGCAATCCATTCATAGCGTTTGCCGAGTTTGTCGCGTTGCTTGGCCTTGACTTCGTCGGGCGTACTCGGATCGAACAGCGGCGAATACTGCTTGTGCACCTCGGTTGAAATGAAGTTGAGCCACTCCTGTAGCTGGTAGCGCGCGATCGTTCCATTCGCCGGCGCGAGCTTTGCGGCCGGCGCCTGGTCGGCGACGTACTGCACGATCGCCGGTCCCTCGGTCAGCCGGGTGCCGTCGTCGAGCTCGAGCACCGGCACATAGCCTTTTGGATTGACCGCATAGAAGTCGCCACCCCCGTCGATTTGGTGAGCCTTCAGGTTGACCTTGACCGGCGTGAAAGCGAGGCCTGATTCGCGCAGCACGATGTGAGGCGACAGCGAACAGGCGCCCGGTGAGAAGTAAAGTTTCATTGCACTCCCTTTAATTGAGCGTCAAGCCGTACGCAGCTGCGCAGCGGGTCTTGCATTGAATACAGACGACAGCGCGTATGCACCGCCGCCAAGCAGCGCTTGCGCGAAAGCTGCAACGCTCAAGAACGCTGGATACTCCCAACCTCCATTCGGGGAGGTGAACAACCACCCGTTGGGCGTATGTGCCCACGTAGCTCCTAACAGCACCGGGATTAACAGCGCAGCGGTCCAGCGTGTTCCGATGCCGAGCATCGGCATCACGCCGCCCACCAACTCGGCGCCCACTGTCACGTAAGCCAAAACTCCAGGCAGGCCGAGTGATTCGAAAAACTGCACCGTCCCGGGCAACGTAAATACAAGGACTTTCAGTAGCGCATGCGCAATGAACATTGCACCGAGTGCCAATCGCAACGTCAGGGCTGCGTAAGGCGCTGTGCGAGCGTCGATCATCATGTTTCTCCTTTTGTTTTCGACGGAATGCAATCTAGACGCGTCGCAGATCGAGACAAAGGTGGTACGGCGCAAATGTTCATCCCGAAATGCGGGAGAATCGCGCCATGGATCGCTGGTCCGCGATGCAATCGTTTGTGCGCGTAGTTGAAAGCGGCAGCTTCGTCGCCGCCGCCGACCGTCTGGGTACATCGACCTCGTCGCTGTCGCGGCAGATCGCGGATCTCGAGCAGCACCTCGGGGCGCGTTTGTTGAATCGCACAACGCGCCGGCTTTCGCTGACCGAAAGTGGCCAGGCGTTCTATGAACGTTCGGTCGCGCTGCTAAGCGATCTGGCAGAGGCGGAGGGGATTGTCGGCCAATCGGCGGTCTCGCCGCGTGGCACCTTGCGCATGACGTGCTCGTACAACATGGCAGAAAGGCGCGTGGCGCCCGCTATCGCCGAGTTTGTCGAGCAATATCCGGAAGTGAAGTTTGACCTCGTGGTGTCGGACCGGATGATCGATTTGATCGACGAGGGTTTCGACCTCGCGATCCGCGTCGGGCAAGTGGGCAGCGACCGACTGGTGGCGCGCCGCCTCGGGTCGATGCAACTGATCGCGTGCGCTTCCGCTGATTATCTGAAACGGCGTGGAAGTCCCGCGGCGCCCGCAGATCTGGCCACACATAACGTGCTGACATACGCATACGCGAGTGCGCCGCGCAGTTGGCGCTTTACCGACCCCTCCGGGCAACCCAATGATGTGCGCGTCAGCGGCAGCCTGCATGCGAATAGCGGTGACGCTCTCGTGGCGGCCGCGATCGCCGGGCTCGGGGTTGTCTGCGAGCCCAATTTTCTGGTCGGTGAAGCCATCGACCAAGGCCGCCTGGTGCGCGTATTGCCAGGCTTCGAGGCCACTCACGGCGAGATCTGGGCTGTTTATCCGAGCCACCGGCACCTGTCGCTGAAAGTGCGACTCTTCGTCGACCACATCAAACGGTGGTTCGACGACAGCAGCAAGACCGACTAGTCGCGCCCCTCTAACGGCCGGGTTGACTGCCAAGGCTGCGTCTGAAATAGTACGAGCGTTCGATTTTATTCCCCCTGAATGCGAAATTCCATTTCTCATGTGTCGATTGCGACGTCACCGCGCAAGGGCGAGATGACGCGTGCGGCAATCGTCGAAGCTGCGCTCCTGGCCGCGAGCCGCGACGGACTCGAAGGCCTGACGATCGGCACGCTCGCCGACTCGATGCAGATGAGCAAGAGTGGCGTCTTCGCGCACTTCGGCTCGCGCGAAGAGCTGCAACTCGCGGTGCTGAAGGCGTACGTGCAGCGGTTCGTCGACGACGTACTGAGGCCCGCGGTCACAAAACCGCGCGGAATGCCGCGGCTCGAAGCGATTCTGGAGCGTTGGGTTGTATTTTTGGCGCGCGAGATGACACGCGGCTGCATCATGATCGCTGGCGCGGTCGAATACGACGATGTTCCCGGTCCGCTACGAGACGAGATGGTCGCGATCATCGCTGGCTGGAAGCGCGAACTGATCAAGGCGATCCGCCAGGCCGTGTCCGAAGGTCATCTAGAGCCGCGTGTTGACGCGCACCAACTTGTGTTCGAAATCTACGGTCTGATGCTTGCGATGCATCAGGATGCCCGCTTGCTGCGTTCTGCCGACAGCGCCAAGCGCGCTCGCGCCGGTCTGCGCCGATTGATCGATGCGGTGCGCCGCACGAAGCCCTAGGAGAAGTCCGCAATGCCGATCTACAAAGCCCCGCTGCGCGACCAGCAATTCGTGATTCACGAAGTGCTCGGCGCCGTCGACATGTTGAA
>JBDTQZ010000037.1:0-8169 GCA_039931935.1 Burkholderiaceae bacterium
TTGAATCCCACAACGTCCCATTCTTGCGTGTACCCAATGGTGTACCCCAGACTGCAGTTCAACCTCAGTCATATTTTGGGTACACCATGGGACAACTCAACGAACTTCAAATCAAGGCGGCAGAGCTGCGCGACAAAGAATATTTGCTCGCGGATGGCGAGGGTCTTTACCTTCGTGTGCGATCAACCGGCAAAGCGTGGGTTTACCGCTACAAGCAGTTGGGCAGGGAAGCCAAGCTGAGTCTTGGGCGCTACCCCGTGGTGCCACTGGCCATGGCTCGGAAGAAGGCGCGCGCAGAAGCCGAAAAACGTGCTGGCGGTATCGATCCGAGGGAGGCACGTCGTGTGGAGGAGGAACGGGATCGCGTCGCCCGGCTCAACACCTTCGAGCTGACGGCCCACGCGTGGCATGGCCAAGCGCAAAAAGATCGCGAATGGTCGGCCAACTATGCCGAGAAGGTGATGCGGCATTTGGAGTTGCACATTTTTCCGTGGATTGGCGGGCTCCCCATGAGCGCCGTCGCACCGACCGAGGTTGTGCGCTGTCTGCACCGCATCAAGGAGCGTGGGCACCTGGAGACAGCACAGCGGGTACGTGAGGCGGTGCAGCACGTGTTCCAGTACGCCGTTGACGTGGGTACGTTAGATCCCTCCAGAAACTTCGTGAACAGCCGAACCGGTGGTCTACCGGCGCCGCGCGCCCGCCACTATGCGGCGATCACCGATCCCCAGCAGCTTGGGCAACTGCTGCGCGACATATTGGCTTACAAGGGCAACGTCATCACACGCGCCGCTTTGCGACTTTCGCCACTTCTGTTCCAGCGCCCTGGACAACTGCGTCTGGCGCATTGGGAGGATATCGACCTTGAGCGGAAACTGTGGCGTTGTCCGCCCGAGAAGATGAAGCTGCGGGAGTGGAAGAAGCGCGATGCCCGTACGCCAGCGCACTTCGTGCCGTTGCCAACGCAGGCCGTCGACATCCTGCGCGACATCTTCCCGTTGACCGGTCCCACCGGACCGATCTTTCGCAGCATGGCAAAACGTTCGGAGGCGACCCGCTACATGAGCGACAACACCATCAACAGTGCGCTGCGTACGCTTGGCTATGACACGAAAGAGCAGATTACCGGGCACGGTTTCCGTGCCACGGCGCGGACGTTGATTCGTGAGTTGCTGGGTTGGGATCGCGAGGTGATCGAGCGGCATCTAGCCCACGTGTCAGACGAGGAACTGGGGGGTAGCTATGACCGCACCACCCACCTTGACCAACGCCGTCGGATGATTCAACTATGGGCCAACCTGCTGGATGACTTGGCCGCAGGCAAGGTGGTCGCGCTTGCGGGCGACATGCGTCACCAAGCCTCACCGGAACGCACGCCGCCGCCGGGTTGGGTGGGCGTCGCTGACCAGGTGGTTGACGTTCGAAATGAGCAGGGGTTCAAGATTGAGGCGTAGTCACGACGTATCCTTCGGGATCGTCGATCCATTCCTGCAGGGCGGCGCTTGGCCAAGCGGAGGCCCGGCCGCCCAGGTGAACAGGGGATGGAAATCGACCTTCCGCGACGCGCCGGTAGACCGTTGAGCGGCTGAGGGCGGTGATGCGCATCACATCGCGCAGGCGGTAGAAGGCTGGCGCGGCCTTTGAAGTTGCAGGTCTTGGAAGTGGTTTGTGGAAAAACATGACGGTTCCTTGTCGAGCGATGTCGCAAGGATGCGTCTCAAGGAGGCTCAAACAAACCCGCGCTGGCGCAGTGCAGGGTGGTGGATACAAACAGGTGTGTTTTACCTGCCAATGCGAGGCGTGAGCCTTAACTGCCCGTACGGCATTGCCATCGCGAAGTGGTGCGTGGCATTTAAAATAGAAAATGCCCACCAAAAGGTGGGCCATTCAGAACTATCGTCTGTCCAAGGGGGAGGCTTGCACCGACAAGTCCCTTGGCTAATTGAAAAAGCATAGCACCTCATCAACATGGCGTCAATTTCCCTCGGACAAACGAACAAGCCGCTGTTTTCCATGGCGCGTCGCAGTAAAGGTCATACCTCGACCAGTGTGGGGTTTTGCCGCACATGACTTCTGAAACCTGGGCGGACCCTGTACTGTCTAGCAGGCTATCTGAATTCAGTCTTGCGGGCGAAGGCCAGGCATTGGAGTACAAACGCGAAATGCCCAGTCAGGTGCGGGACTTGGCCAAAGAGATCGCTGCGTTCGCGACCTCCAACGACGGATACGTTCTGATAGGCATGGCTGATGACGGAGAGCTTGTTGGTCTGGTGGGAGTGGCAAACGCGAAAGATCGGGATGCGCTTTCTCAACGTATCGTCGGCGTCTGCAGGGACATCAAGCCGCCGGTCAGGCCGGAATTAATGTGGGCGAATCAGGATGGCAAGGTTGTTCTTGCCATTAAGGTATCCAAAGGGAGGGAGCCGCTGTACTACGTTGATAGCCGTCCCTATATTCGTCATGCCAGCGTGTCGCGCCCAGCGGAACCAGCCGAGGTTATCGATGCCATACGGACGTACTTGGCAACCGGTGGCTCTGCAGAGGATGACTCCTCCGAGATTAGTTTCTTTACGCGATTGGCCAGTGTGCTGGCTGGAACGCTTCGATGGGGTGATACAGAGCCAGAAATGCGTTCCTTGACTCCTTGGGTGAATGAGTGGGCAGAATTTGCTCGCCAAAGCGCCTCCGTTCTGCGCGATCTTGGCGCAGAAGATAAGGCCCTAGAAAAAGGACTGGAAGAACGCTTGGAGCAGATGGCCGCACTGCTGGATGAGGTTGCGGAATTTCGCCATACCTTGGGAAGCGGGAATGACTTCGACAGCGTGACAGCCAACGCGTGTGATGCCGCTCAGAATCTTATGGATTCCTGCATTCGGCCCGTGCCAGTGAATGCGTCCGCTCAAGGCGAAGTGCAGCAGTTCATCTTGAAAACTGCGCGCAAGCTGGCAGACTTGTGGAGGCGGGCAGCGAAAGAGCCATTCGGTGGGCAGGTCGAACGCGGGCAGCAGGAGTGTGGTCAGGCAGGACGAAAACTCATGGAGTTCTCGTACTATTGCCTTGGTTTTCTTGGGGACGGTGATTTGCAGACCTTACGTGAGATTGGGCGCGACCTGCTTTCGTTGGAAGCCGAGCGCATATACATGGATGGCGGCCAGTCACAAGAACGCGTCATCGCACAAGGTCAATCAAGCGCAAGTGCTCTGGCAAACCTGGTGACTCGCTTTGCGTCTTGAGACTGGGCAGCGTCTAACATACGCCTGTCGCGCAGTGTAGATCCCCCGAGGTTAGCCTCTCGAACCGATTCGGCGAGGTGCTTTTCACCAGAATGCTCTATTTCAACATTCGTTGAAAGTCGCTTATTTAGTGAAACTCAGCTTGACATTTTCACTAAAAGTGATATTTTCAGCAAATGCTGAAAGAGTCAATTTCAATGAAATCCATGGAGGCCACTGCTGCGCAGGCGCTTCGAGCCCTGCTGGAGCAGGTGCCCGCGATCAATCTCGTGGCCATTGAACAGGAGCCTCAAGGAGTTGATCGCGATGCCGACATCGTGGCGCAAGTTGAGGTGTCCGGCCGCCGCCACGTGTTGGTCTGCGAGGTGAAGTCCAGCGGTCAGCCGCGCCATGTCCGGATGGCCTTGCTCCAGTTGCGCAACTACGTGGCTCATCACGCACAGGATGCCACGCCCGTTTTCATTGCCCCCTATCTGTCGCCTGAAGCCCAGGCGCTGTGCCGTGAACAGGCGGTAGGCTTCCTCGATCTCGAAGGCAATGTTCGTTTGCTGTTCGATACGGTCTTCATCGAACGCCTAGTTGCGGGCAAACCACCGGTAGAACGACGTGAACTCAGGTCGTTATTCAAGCCGAAATCCGCGCAGGTGCTGCTGGTGATGCTTCGCGATCCCAGCCGGGCTTGGCGCGTGACCGAGCTTGCGGAGAGGGCCGATGTCAGCCTCGGACATGTCAGCAATGTGCGCGCCGGCCTGCTTGATCGAGAGTGGGCGCAAGTGTCCGATGAAGGTCTGTTCCTGTCTGAACCCGACGCATTGCTGGATGCGTGGCGCGACGCCTACGAGCCGCCAGCGGGCAAGCGCGCGAGTTTCTATACGACGCTGCATGGCAGTGCGTTTGAAGAAACTGCGCGCAGAGTGCTCGACTCGGATCGCAAGCCCGGACAGGCCGCCTTTGCATCCTTCTCAGCTGCACACTGGTTGGCGCCGTATGGCCGGACCGGCACGCATTACTTCTATGCGGATGATGTCAGTCTCGAACGACTCCACGCCGCCTTGAAGCTGTCCTCGGTGTCCAAAGGTGAAAACGTGGTGGTGACCTTACTCAAAGATAACGGTCTGTTTCGTGACACTGTCGAACCAGCGCCGGGAGCCATCTGCACCAGCCCGGTCCAGACCTATCTTGATCTAACCGCTGCAGGTGAGCGGGGGAGAGAGGCGGCCGACCATCTGCGAAGAGAAAGGTTGACGTGGCAGAAATGACCCCGGGCGAGCCTCAGTCGGCCGCCGACTACGACGACCGCACGACGGCAGCGGTCAAAACGGTGTTGGTCGAAATCGGCCAGATACTCGGAAGCTTCAAGGGCAAGTTCGCCATCGTCGGCGGTGCCGTACCCTGGCTGCTGCTCGGCAATGAGGACATGCCGCACGTGGGTACGCTTGATGTCGATTTGGGGCTCGATGCGGAGGCATTGGGTGACGGCGAATACGCCACGCTGGTCGAAGCGCTACAGGGGCATGGTTATCACCAGCGCCGCGAGCTTCGACGCTTTCAGCTCGTTCGCCAAGTTCCCACGGAAGATGGCGGTGTGCCGATTGACATCATTGTCGACTTCCTTATGCCCCGTGATGCCGAGATCGTCACAAACGTGCCGCCGCTGATCAGCGACTTCGCTGTTCAGAGAGCGGACGGTGCCGACCTGGCCCTGCGCTTCTATCAGCTGGTGGCGATCACAGGTCCGATGCCCGCCGGCGGTACGAACCGTGTCGAGATCGCAGTCTGCTCGATCCCGGCCCTGCTGGCCATGAAGGGCCATGCAATCGAGGGGCGCTACAAACAGAAGGACGCCTACGACATCTACTACTGCGTCCGTAACTATCCCGGAGGTCCAGAGGCGCTCGCCCAGGAATGCCGGCCACTGCTCGCGCATGCCAGCGGCGCGGCGGGCTACGCCTTCATTGCCGGTAAGTTCGACACTGCTGAGGGTTTCGGCCCGACATGTGTGCGCCGCTTCGTCGAAGAAACGAATGTGCTCGGTGACCGCAGACCGGAGCAGTGGCAACAGGACGCCTTCGGTCAGGTCGACGCCTGGCTCCGCGCACTTGGATTGAGGGAGTAAGTGCCATGGTACAACCGGCGTTTAACATCTTCGATGCACTCTCCGCCTGGGGCAAGACGCTCCCGGGTTGGCAGCATTTCCTCCTGAGCAAACTTGTGGCAACGGATGCGTTGCCCGATGAGGCCCTGGATGAGGTCTTCTCCGAGTACCTGATCGATCAACATCTGGCCGCACCGGATGCGGTGCGCGTGAAATGGGACATGGCATTGCCGCAGTTTCAGGGAGGTGCGCCGACGGTAGTCAGTACGTTGACCGCGATGGCCTCGGTATCCGGGGTCAATGCGCTCGCCGCCGGCGAGACGTTGAGCTTCGGCCCCAAGCTGACGGTGGTCTACGGACCCAACGGCGCGGGCAAGTCCGGTTATGCGCGTGTGCTGAAGTCCGCGTGTTTCACGCGGTCGAAAGACACGGGAATTCTGGGCGACGTGAAGCTCGCGAAGAACAAACAGCCCAAGCCGACGGCGACGTTCACCTTTGACGATGGTGCGAGCATCGCCTTTGTTCACCAGGAGCCGTGTCAGCGATTACGCGACGGTTTCGCCGTCTTCGATTCGACCTGCGTTCGCGTGCATCTCGATGACCGCAATGCCTTCAAGGTCATGCCTTATCTGTTTGATGTCTTTCCACGGATGGTGGCGGCGTTCGGCAAACTGCAAAGCAAGCTGCGCGACGAGATCACCCGGCGCACGCCGGCAGCGGACAAGTTTGCTATCCAAGACAGCACCTCAGAAGTGGCGACCATATTGGCGACACTGACCTCGCAGACGGATCTGGTGCGGTTGAAGGAGTTGGCCGTTTTCGGTGATGCCGACGCCGGACGACTCCTCGCGATAGAACAGCAGCTTGTCGAGTTGAGAACGACCGATCCGAAGGAAGTCATCAAGAAGAATGAACAGCGTATCGTTGATCTGAACGCTGTCAACGCATCCATCGCGGCGATGGTGGCAGGCGTGAAGCCAGTAGCCGTGACGAACGTCGCCACGACCATCGCACAGATTCGCTCGCTTGTCGAAAAGGGTGCGGCCCTGTCTGCGGCTCAGTTCGGCGAGGAGCCTGTGCAGCCCGTTGGAACCCGCGCATGGCGAGACCTTCTGTCCGCAGCGATAGCCTTCAGCAAGGAAGCGTACCCGGATGGTGCGTTCCCGGCCAAGGTCGAAGAGGCGCGTTGCGTGTTGTGCCACCAGATTCTCGACGAGGTCAGCACGGACCGCCTGACTCGGTTCTATCAGATGGCCACCAGCGACATCGAGACTCAGTTGGCGGGTACTCGGCGGAAACTGACGGCCTACGGTGGTGTATTGGGCAAGGTGGTACTGACCTTCTTCGTCAAGGAAAGCGTTGCCCGACGTACGCTGCAGGAACTGGACACGGCGCTGGAAGCGGATATAGCAGCTCATGTAGAAGGCTATCGGCTTGCCGTTGAGGCCTTGACCCAGGCGGTGGCGAACGAGTCCGATCAGGGCCTGTCAGTGCTCGAATATGACTCCGTGACGAAGCGTGTCAGCTCCTTGGTTGACCGCTTGCAGCAGGACAATGAAAAGCTGCGGCTGAATGATCCCAACGCGTTGATTCATGCGCTTCTGCTGGAGCAGCAACTGCTGAATGATCGCAAACGCCTTACGGGCCAGTACGAAGATGCAGCCGCTGCGGTTGAGAATCTGAAGTGGGTGGCGAAAGCCAATCAGTGCCTTCGCGGATTCTCATCAACTCAAAGGGATGTCACAAGCAAACAGAAGGTCCTTGCGACGGAGCTTGTCGCGCAGGGCTTCATTACGCGCTTCACGGAGAACTGCACTGCGTTGAAGCTGGTGCTGCCCGTGCAATTCCGGTTCGCTGGAGACGCTGGCACCACCGACCGGAAGATTGAAATCGCCAATGCGGGCATGACCGGAGTTGACCCATCCCGGGTGCTGAGCGAAGGGGAACAGACTGCTGCGGCGCTGGCAGACTTCCTGACCGAGATTGAACTGAACGGCGCTTGTGCAGGCATTGTGTTCGACGATCCCGTGACGTCCATGGACCATGTGCGCAAGGAATCGATTGCCCAACGCCTGGTGGATGAAGCCTCGCGGCGACAGGTCATCGTCTTCACGCACGACATTCTGTTCACGAACTATCTGGCGACGGCGGCGGAGGACAAGGCCGTGGCGTTCGCGGGCCGCACCATTTGGCGGGATGATGCTGATGCCCCTGGCGCTATCGATCGACTCGCGTTCCCGCACGAGCATTACGAGGGGGCTGCGCATGACCGGGCGAAGAAACACTTCGATCTGGCGCGGACGCTGGCGGGAGTGCCGCAGCGCGATGCGCTGGAAAAGGCGTGCGGCAGCTTGCGAACGGCTTATGAGGATTTCATCCAGAAGAAGCTGTTCAATAACGTTGTGCGTCGATGGCGCGAGAACATTGCGTTCACACTCGACAAGGTGTTCTTCGATGAAGGAACTGCGACCCGGGTGCACAGCCGGATGGTGGCGTTGTCGCGCTATATCGACGCTCATTCGCATTCGCCGGACTTCCACGAGGTGCCGCTCACGCTCGAAGTGCTTATCAGCGAACTGGCTCAGTTCGACAGCATCAAGTCGGACTACAGCAAGGCTCACAAGGAATGGGAGAAGTGCAAGCCCAAGGCTGCGAGCGTTTTCAGTTGATTTATTTGTTCAAACAAGCTTAGACATGTACGACTTGCACCGCCTTGGATGGAACAGTTTTCAGCAGCTTTGCCTCACCATAGCCCGGGAAGTGCTTGGGCAGACCGTGCAGTCTTTTCTGGATTCGAATGACGCAGGGCGGGATGGCGCTTTCGCTGGCAGTTGGACGCCT
>JBDTQZ010000038.1:0-8162 GCA_039931935.1 Burkholderiaceae bacterium
CCGGCATCGCTAAATTTACTTCTTAGTGATCAGCGAGCACTTCGATTCCGCGAGCGACTGATACGCCTGTTCGCCGGGAATTGTCTGTGCAACCTTGAAGTAGTCCCACGGCTCCTTTGATTCGGCCGGGGTCTTTACCTGCATCAGGTACATCTCGTGCACCATGCGGCCGTCGGGACGGATGTAGCCGCCCTTGGCAAAGAGGTCGTTGATCTTCTGCTTCTTCAACTGCGCCATGACCTTGTCGGCGTCGTCGGTACCGGCGGCCTTGACCGCCATCAGATACTGGGTCACCGCCGAGTAATCGCCCGCCTGAAGCATCGAAGGCATGCGTTTCATCTTTTCGAAGAAGCGGCGCGACCATGCGCGTGACTCGGGCGACTGGTTCCAGTACCACCCGGTGGTGAGGTACATGTTCTGCGTCGTCGGCAGGCCCAGCGAATGAATATCGTTGATGAACATCAGCAGGCCGGCGAGCTTCATGTTCTTCGTCACACCGAATTCATTGGCGGCCTTGATCGAATTGATCGTGTCCCCGCCCGCGTTCGCAAGCCCCAGAATTTGCGCCTTGCTGTTCTGCGCCTGCAGCATAAAGGACGAGAAATCCGATGCCGATAATGGATGGCGCACTGCTCCGACCACTGTGCCGCCGGCCGCTTTGACCACATCGCCGGTGTCTTTTTCGAGAGAATGGCCAAAGGCGTAATCGGACGTCAGAAAGAACCAGCTCTTGCCGCCGTTCTTGACGACCGCTCCGCCGGTGCCCTTGGCGAGCGCGATCGTGTCGTACGCATAGTGCACGGTGTAAGGCGAGCAGTCCTCGTTGGTCAGCCGCGAGCTCGCAGCGCCGATCGAGATGTAAGGCCTTTTCTTCTCGGCGGCCACCTTCGCACTCGCCAAGGCCGTACCGGAATTAGTGCCGCCGATGATCACATCCGCGCCGCCCTGATCAATCCACTCGCGCACCTTCGCCGACGCGATATCGGCCTTGTTCTGATGGTCGGCGGAAATGAGTTCGATTTTCTTGCCCGGAAATTCCTTCTGCATGTCTGCGATGGCCATGCGGATCGCTTCGACGCCGCCCGGACCGTCGATGTCCGAGTACAACGACGACATGTCGGTAATAAAGCCGATGGTGATCTTGTCACCGGAAAGTGTCTGCGCGCCGGCGACCGACATGCCGGAGACCAGACCGCACGCGGCCAGTGCACAACATACCTTGTTCAGTTTCATTACGTCTCCTTGTTGCGTCTCAAAAAAAACGGTGTTCAAACTCCGAGAAGCTCGTGCAACGTCGTTTCTTTCGCGCGCAACTCGGCCGCGCGGAACGATTCGACGATTGTGCCGTGCTCCATCACATAAAAACGGTCGGCCAGAGGCGCCGCAAAGCGGAAGTTCTGTTCGACCATCACGATGGTGTAGCCCTTGGCTTTCAGAGTGCGGATCATCTCCGCCAGCTTGTTGACGATCACCGGCGCCAGGCCCTCTGAAATCTCATCCAGCAGTAGCAGATGCGCACCGGTGCGCAGTATGCGCGCCACCGCCAGCATTTGCTGCTCGCCGCCCGACAGGCGGGAACCCGGAGACTTGGCGCGCTCCTTCAGGTTCGGGAACATCGCATAGATCTCGTCGACGCTCATGCCATTGCCGGCGGCTCCAACGCGCGGCGGAAGCATTAGATTCTCTTCGCATGACAGGCTGGCGAAGATGCCGCGCTCCTCGGGGCAGTAGCCGATGCCAAGATCCGCAACACGGTATGTGCGCAAGCCGACAGTCTCCTTGCCATCGATCTGTATCGAGCCTTTGCGCGCACCGGTCAGCCCCAGGATCGACCGCAGCGTTGTCGTGCGCCCGGCGCCGTTGCGACCGAGCAGGGTCACCACTTCGCCCCTGGCAACCTGCAGATCGACCCCGTGCAGGATGTGCGATTCGCCATACCACGCGTGCAGATTCCTGATTTCGAGCGCGGCTGCCATCAGAGGCCGATGCCTTCCAGCTCCGCCTGCGCGGTGCCCATGTAGGCCTCCTTGACGGCTGGATTGTTCGACACCTCTGCGTACGGACCCTCGGCCAGCAACGCGCCGCGCGCGAGCACCGTTATGCGGTCCGAGATGCCGGACACGACACTCATATTGTGCTCGACCATCATCACAGTGCGGCCTGCTGAAACGCGCTTGATCAAATCGGTAACGCGTGCGACGTCCTCGTGTCCCATGCCTTGCGTCGGCTCGTCGAGCAGCATCAGTTCGGGATCAGTCGCCAGCGTCGTCGCGATCTCGAGCGCTCGCTTGCGGCCGTACGGGAGTGAGACTGTTTCGACACCTGCGAATGAGCCGAGGTCAACCTGCTCCAGCAACTCGAGGGCACGCGCATTCATCGAGTGCAGCACTTTCTCGCTACGCCAGAAGCGAAACGACTGATCGGTCGCGCGCTGCAAGGCGATCCGAACGTTCTCCAGGACGGTCAGGTGCGGAAAAACCGACGAGATCTGAAACGAACGAACGATGCCGCGGCGTGCAACCTGGACCGGCGAGTCGCTCGTTATATCGGTGCCGTTGAAGAGAATATGTCCGCGCGTCGGTTTCAGAAACTTGGTCAGCAGGTTGAAGCAGGTGGTCTTGCCGGCGCCGTTCGGCCCGATCAGCGCGTGAATCGTTCCGCGCCGGACTTTTAGATTGACGTCATCGACGGCGATAAAACCCTTGAATTCCTTGGTAAGGCCGCGGGTTTCGAGAATAAGGTCGGTCGTACTCATCGGCAACGTCGAGTATCTGTAATAAGGATGCGAGTTGCAAGGCCTGCAATCTCCGGGCTTTCACCCGGAGCGAGCCCGCGGTTGCGCGCTTACTCGCCTAAACGTCGCGCCAAATTGCGCTTGGTGTCTTCGAGTTCGGCCGGCAGCCGGCCTGCCAGTTTGGCGAACAGCGCGGTGTGAGATTGCAGTTCTTTGCGCCAGTCATCGAGGTCGATCGACATGATCTCCTCGAACTTCGCATGCGGAAAATCGAGACCCTTCCACTCCACGTCTTCATAGCGGGGAGATACGCCGAACACGTGCTCGACGCCCGAGGCCTTGCCTTCGACGCGGTCAACAATCCACTTCAGCACACGCATGTTCTCACCGAAGCCCGGCCACACGAATTTGCCCTCGTTCCCGGTACGAAACCAGTTCACGGTGAAAATCCGCGGAAGCGGGACACCGCTCTTGGCCAAGTTCGCGCCCAGCGCCAGCCAGTGAGCGAAGTAATCGCCCATGTTGTAGCCGCAAAACGGCAGCATCGCGAATGGATCGCGGCGCAGAACCCCTTGCGCACCTGCCTGCGCAGCCGTGGTTTCCGATCCCATCGTGGCTGCCATGTAAACACCTTCGGTCCAGCCGCGCGCCTCGGTTACCAGCGGAACGGTGGTCGAGCGGCGACCACCGAACAGAAATGCATCGAGCGGCACACCATCCGGGTTGTCCCAATCGTCGTCAATCGCGGGACACTGCGCCGCCGCCACGGTAAAGCGCGCATTCGGATGCGCCGCCTTGCGCCCGGCTTGACCGTCTGCGGGCGTCCAGTCGTTGCCTTGCCAGTCGATCAGATGCGAAGGGGGCGGGCCCATGCCTTCCCACCACACATCGCCGTCATCGGTCAGCGCGACGTTGGTGAAAATCACGTCCTCGCGCAGTGTCGCCATCGCATTGCGATTGGTTTTTTCTGACGTGCCGGGCGCAACACCAAAAAATCCTGCCTCCGGATTGATCGCATACAGCCGCCCGTCCTTGCCCGGCTTGATCCAAGCGATGTCGTCGCCGACGGTCGTTACAGTCCAGCCCGAAAATGCAGCCGGCGGGATCAGCATTGCAAAGTTGGTCTTGCCGCACGCCGACGGAAACGCGGCGCCGATGTGATATTTCTTGCCCTCGGGTGATGTCACTCCTAAGACCAGCATGTGCTCGGCGAGCCAGCCAAGCCCGTCGGTTTGCGCTGCGTCGCGCGCCATGCTCGACGCTATGCGGAGTGCCAGACATTTCTTTCCGAGCAATGCATTGCCACCATAGCCGGATCCGAACGACCGGATTTCGTGTGTCTGCGGAAAGTGGACGATGTACTTGGTCTCGTTGCAAGGCCACGGCACATCCGTCTCACCAGGCGTCAAAGGCTTACCGACTGAGTGAACGCACGGCACGAAGTCGCCGTCGGCCCCGAGCGCATCGACGACTGCGCGGCCCATGCGCGTCATGATCCGCATGTTGACCACGACGTAGGCACTGTCGGAAATCTCGACGCCGATCTGTGAAAGGGAGCTGCCCAACGGGCCCATCGAAAACGGAATGACGTACATCGTGCGGCCACGCATCGAACCTGCGAATAACCGGTTCAACGTAGCCCGCATCTGCGCCGGATCGACCCAGTGATTGGTTGGGCCGGCGTCGTCCTTGGTTTCGCTGCAAATAAAGGTGCGGTCTTCAACGCGCGCAACATCGAGCGGATCGGAAAGTGCGAGAAAGCTGCCCGGACGCTTTGCCGCGTTCAACCGGCGAAAGGTGCCGGCGGACACAAGCTCGTCGCATAAGCGGTCGTACTCCTGCTGTGACCCGTCACACCAGACAACGCGGGCCGGCTGCGTCAGGCGCGCGACGTCGTTCACCCAGGCTTTGAGCTTGTTGTTCTTGACGTACGACGGAGCGGTTACCGCTCCAGAAAGCACTGCGCTCATTGCCTGCCTCCAATCGTCACTTCGTCATTCGCGAAGCGCTCGTTGTCCGTTGCAAACGGCGGGCCGGCCATTCTAGCCGGTTGGCCAGTCACGCTGGCAGCCTCGTACACCGTCCCAAAACCCGGGCTTGCGCCCGAGCCCGCGAAGAAGTTAGCTGGAGTTAGGCGACGATGTCGATCTCTATCGCCTGCGGACCTTTTTGGCCTTGCTGCACCTGGTACTCGACCTTCTGGTTTTCCTTCAGCGTGCGGAACCCCTTGGCTTTGATGCCGCTGTAGTGTGCGAACAGATCAGCCCCACCATCGTCGGGCTTGATAAAGCCGAAACCCTTGGTTTCGTTAAACCATTTCACTGTGCCTGTCGGCATTTCATAAACTCCGGAGAAACACGGGAAGCGCCCGCGACGCGCAAGCGATTAGTGGGATTTCCAAAGGTGACGAAGGAGTACTGCGACAGGAGCGGCTGACTGACGCCAAGCCGCTGGCAATGGCTTCCGAATTTCATCGAACGAATTGATGGAGCGATCCACAGCGATAGTCGACTGCGATTTGACGCTACACCAGCGTCTACCAAAAAGCTAGACGCGGAAATCAGCGCTACGGTGACCAAGGCCGCGTCGCCGTGCACAATTCCGTGCCGCGTCACACCTTCAAAGCTCGCGCCGGCGCGCTCCGCCGCGCCGCGACTCGACGCGTTGTCGAGCCGAATTCGCATCGACACACGCACCAGCTTCAGCTCGTCGAAGGCAAACGCAGCGATCGCGCGAATCGCCGTGCTGGCAACGCCGCGTCCGCGTGCAGCTTTGCGCACCCAATAGCCGAGTTCGGCCTCGCGCTTGCCGTACAGCAGCACATCCTGCAGGCCGGTGCCACCGAGCAAGGCGCCGTCGCTCTTGCGTCGAATCAGCATCGGAAACGCAGTTTGATTCGCCCACATCTGGTCCGCTGTTTCGAACCAGCGCTCGACGTCGGTCGCGCCATAGTCGACGTGACACCAAGGCATCCAGCGCGCGAGAGTAGCTTTCGATTCGAGAACCGCTTGCAGGAATTCGTCGGCGTCGTGCTTTGCCGCCGCCACCAACGGCGTTAGCTCGACTTCCGGCACCAATGCCGTTGCCCGCTGCTGCGTACTTGTTTTAGCTTGCACTGCGCGCCATCCACTTTCTCCAATACCGATACATTGCGCCGACCGTGAGTAACTGCGCAAGCAGGCGAATCGTGTGAAACGCGGTCACGATCGGCACACCCAGCTGTAATGCCTGCGCGGTCAACGCCATCTCACCGATGCCCCCCGGGGTCGTCGCGATCATCGCTGTCGGCCACGGTAAGCCCGAGCCTCGCGCAAGCAGGCCCGCAAATCCCGCCGCCAGCACCATGTACAGCAGTGAGATCGCGGCGACCGCCGACAAGAAGCGCGGTGCAGCGCCGAAGAATTCCGGTGTGAATCGCGACCCGAGCGAGATACCGATCAACAATTGGCCGGCGTTGACGACCCCTGCAGGGAATATCGAAAAGCTATGGCCGGTGGCGGTAACCAGGGCCGCGGCCAACAAGGGCCCAATCATCCAGCTGTTGGGCGACTTGAACCGCTCCATGACCGCCGCAGCAGCCGCGGTGATTGCGACGAGCACGATAAAGCCGGTCCACGAAAAGGTTTTGGCCAGCGGCGCGTAAGGATCAAGCCCGTGCACGTTCATGGCGTTGAACGCGAACGGAACGATCAAGACCACCAGCATGATGCGCAGCGCGTGCGACGCAGCCACCTTGTCGACCTGGCCGCCGTTGCGTTGCGCCTGTGCCGCCATCTCAGGCGCACCGCCAATCGCCATTGCGAAGAACGACGTCGGTGCGTCGACTCGAACCGCCTTGGACAGTAGCCACGCGCCGAGCCAGCCGAGCACGATCGCGAAGACGACCGCCAGCGCGATCCAGGGCGACAGTCGCACGATCTCGCGCACGACGTCGGGCGAAAAATATAAACCGAGGGCGACGCCGATCGCCCATTGACCCCCCTCGCGCGCTAGCGGAGGCTCGTCGATCCTGCCGGTGGCCATACTAACGGCCGCCACCCCGACCAGCGGGCCAATCAGCCACGGCAGCGGCGTCCGCAGATAGACGCATACCAACGCTCCGATCAGCGCGACAACGAGCGCCGCGAGCGAGCGCAAGAATGAAAACGCCGCGCGGGGCGCGGCGCTTTCAGTCCCACCTCGCGGTGGTTCAAGATCATTCACGCTATCTGTCGGGACCTGCGACGCCATAGGCGAACGATCCACGGCCCGACGATCAACGCCGTCGTCACTGCTAGCAGCGACGCTGATATCGGATGCGTAAAGAACACGCCCGGGTCGCCCTGGCTGATTGCGAGCGCTTTGCGAAACTGCGATTCGGCCAGCGGCCCGAGTATCAATCCGATCACGACCGGCGCGACCGGGAACCCCCAGCGCCGCATCACGAAGCCCAAGAGGCCGAACACATATAGCGTGATCAGATCGACCGCCGACTGGTGCAGGCTGTAGGCGCCGAGCGCGGCAAAGACCAGAATGCCGCCATAAAGCAATGGCTTCGGGATAGTCAATACTTTCACCCACAAACCGATCAGCGGCAGATTGAGCACCAGCAATAGGATGTTGCCGATATACATGCTCGCGATCAGCCCCCACACCAGCGTCGCCTGCGTCTGGAATAGCAGCGGTCCCGGTTGCAAGCCATAGTTCTGGAACGCAGCCAGCAGGATGGCCGCCGTGGCCGATGTCGGAATGCCAAGCGTCAACAACGGCACCAGCACGCCGGCGGACGCAGCGTTGTTCGCAGCTTCTGGACCTGCAACACCCTCGATCGCGCCCTTGCCGAACTCCTCCGGATGCTTCGATAGCTTCTTCTCAAGAGCGTAGGACAGGAAAGTTGGGATCTCTGCGCCGCCCGCCGGTATCGTGCCGAACGGAAAGCCGATGAAGGTGGCGCGTAACCACGCGGGCCACGAACGTTGCCAGTCCTCTTTCGACATCAGCAGCGAGCCGCGGATCTGCTCAACCTTTTCGTCCTTCCGGCTCTGGTAGCAGGCCATGTACAGACCTTCGCCCACCGCAAACAGTCCGACCGCGAGCACAACGACGTCAATGCCGTCCAGCAACTCCGGCACACCAAATGCAAAACGCATTTGCCCGGTTTGATCATCGATTCCGACCAGACCGAGCAACAGGCCCAAGAACAGCATTGTCAATCCGCGCACAGTCGAGCTGCCCAGCACGGCCGCGACCGTGACGAACGCGAACACCATTAACGCAAAATATTCCGCCGGCCCGAATTTCAAAGCGACTTCGACCACGATCGGCGCGAGCAGCGTCAACAGCAGCGTCGCGATCGTGCCCGCCACAAACGAACCGATGGCGGCGGTCGCCAGGGCCGGGCCGGCGCGACCGCGCCGTGCCATCTGGTTGCCGTCGAGCGCGGTCGCGA
>JBDTQZ010000039.1:0-8077 GCA_039931935.1 Burkholderiaceae bacterium
GGCGTGCGCGCATAGATGCGGTAGCCAATACCGGATCGGCGGGACACGGTGGCGCCAGCAGCGACGACCCAACGCCCCATTGGCTTCGGTCAGCGCGGAAGGACGCTGCTTCCCATCAAATATTCGTCGACCGCGCGCGCACATTGCCGACCTTCTCTGATCGCCCATACAACCAATGATTGGCCGCGGCGCATGTCCCCTGCAGCAAAAACTTTGTCGATATCGGTCTGATAACAGCACACGCCGTCCACAGTAGCTTGGGCGTTGCCGCGTGAATCCTTGGCCACCCCAAAACCATCGAGAACGCAAGCAACCGGCGCAACAAAGCCCATCGCCAGTAGGACCAGATCGGCGGGCACCTCGAACTCGGATCCTGGAACCTCAACCATCCTGGACTGCCCGGTGACCGGGTCCGCCTGCCACTGCACTCGGACGGCGACCAGCGCAGTCACGTTCCCGGCGGCATCGCCCCTAAATGCCTTCGTCGCAATGGCCCAATCGCGCTGCACGCCCTCTTCGTGCGAACTCGAAGTTCGCAGCTTCAGCGGCCAGTAGGGCCACGTTAACGGCTTGTTCTCGCTCTCCGGCGGCTGCGGCAGCAACTCCCATTGCGTGACGCTTTTCGCGCCGTGGCGGTTGCTGGTGCCGACACAATCGGAGCCGGTATCGCCACCGCCGATCACGATCACGTGCTTACCGGTGGCGATGATCTGGTTGCTCACCCTGTCTCCCGCGACGAGCTTGTTCTGCGCGGGCAGGAAATCCATCGCAAAGTGCACACCGTTCAATTGACGACCCGGCACCGGCAGATCACGCGGCTGCTCAGCGCCACCGGCCAAAATCACCGCATCGAAATCGGTCACCAATTGCTTCGGTTCAACCGCGTCGCTGGCCCAGTTCGTGATCGGTGCACCGCCGAGATCGCCGACCAGCACGCTCGTGCGAAACGCCACACCTTCAGCCTGCATCTGCGCGACGCGCCGATCGATATGTGACTTTTCCATCTTGAAATCAGGAATGCCATAGCGAAGCAGCCCGCCGATGCGGTCGTTTTTCTCGAACACCGTGACGTCATGACCCACGCGCGCCAGCTGCTGTGCGGCAGCTAATCCGGCGGCGCCACTGCCAACGATCGCTACTTTCTTTCCGGTGCGAGAGTCCGGCGGCTGCGGCACAACCCAGCCTTCGTCCCATCCCTTGTCGATGATCTTGTGCTCGATCGACTTGATGCCGACCGGTGCGTCGTGAATGTTCAACGTACACGCGGCCTCGCAGGGTGCTGGGCAGATCCTGCCGGTGAATTCAGGAAAGTTATTCGTGCTGTGCAAAACATCGAGCGCCGTTTTCCAATCCTGCCGATACACCAGGTCGTTGAAGTCCGGAATGATGTTGTTGACAGGGCAGCCTTGGTTGCAAAAGGGAATGCCGCAGTCCATGCACCGCGCCGCTTGAACGCCGGCTGCGTCGTCGGTCAGATGGACGGTGAATTCGCGCCAGTGTTTGGTCCGAGTGCGCGGCGCTTCAGCGGCTTCTTCAAGCCGCTGATACTCAAGGAACCCTGTGATCTTGCCCATGTTCTACTTATGTTGCCCGTGACGAAACAGAAAGTCGCGCAGCCCTATCTCGTCGACTGTCAGTTTCCGCGTACGCCGCCATGCCAGCACCAGCGCTGCGTTGATGTGACAGCCCGCCACGGCCGCGATCAGCACGATGGCCCCCAACCACTCGAGCACCGCAGGCACTGGACCCTGAGTGTGCAGCCAGATGTAGACGGGGGCCGATAGCACTGCCATCAACATCGTCGCCGGAATAACCCACGGTATTGAAAGCACAATCGCAACGCTTGCCAACAGCGCGGCCGATGAGGCGTCTGCGCTGCGAGCGTTCAACAGTAACAGCGCCAGTGGCGCGCTGGCCACTAGTCCGGGCAACCAGTCGCGTAGAGAGCGCGGCCACTGAGGTTGCACGCGCATGCTGGTTTTCGATAAGCCGCACGCGCGCTACGCCGCAAGCTTTTGAGTGCCAGACGGAGCGGCTACTGCCGTTATCTGCTTCAACGCGCGGCGATATTCCTGCGGGAAGACTTTGACAAATCGAGTGCGCATCGTTACCCAGTTATCGAGCAGCATCCGCGCGCGCAAGCTGCCTGTGGCTCGGAAATGACTTTCGATCAGGCCGCGCAGCAGGAACTCGTCGGTCTCTCCCAGGTGCCAGATCGCCTCGTCCACGCTTTCCTCTTGTTCTGCCGTGGGAAGCACCGCTTCCAGCTCGCACATGGACTGATTGCACCTACTCGCAAAGTCGCCGAACTCATCGAACACGTAAGCGATGCCGCCGGACATGCCGGCCGCGAAATTTCGCCCGGTCGCGCCCAGCACGACAACCGTGCCCTTCGTCATGTATTCGCATCCATGATCGCCGGTGCCCTCGACGACCGCCGTTGCACCCGAGTTGCGCACCGCAAAGCGTTCGCCCGCTACGCCGTTGAAAAACGCTTCGCCTGCAATGGCGCCGTACAGCACGGTGTTACCGACGATGATGTTCTCGGTGCCCGCACCTCGAAAATCGTTCGGGCATCGCACGATCAATCGTCCGCCGGACAATCCTTTGCCGGTGTAATCGTTGGCATCGCCGACCAAATCGAGCGTGATCCCCGCCGCCAGAAATGCGCCAAAGCTCTGCCCCGCGGTGCCGTTGAACTGGATGTGAATCGTGTCATCGGGAAGCCCCGCATGCCCATAGCGCCGCGCCACCTGGCTCGAAAGCATTGTGCCGACAGCGCGGTTGACGTTTCGAATCGGTGTGATGAAGCTGACCCGCTCGCCATGCTCTAGCGCCGGCTTGCATTGCTCGATCAGCTTGTGGTCCAGCGCCTTGCCCAGACCATGGTCCTGCTCCTCGACGCACAGACGCGGGACCTCAGACGGCATCTGCGGCAGGTAAAAGATGCGGCTGAAATCCAGCCCGCGGGCCTTCCAGTGCTCGATGCCTCGGCGCGTGTCGAGCCGGTCAGCGCGACCGATCAACTGATCGAACGTGCGTACCCCGAGCTGCGCCATGATCTCGCGCACTTCCTCGGCGACAAAGAAAAAATAGTTAACGACGTGCTCGGGCTGGCCGCTGAATTTTTTTCGCAACAGCGGATCCTGCGTCGCTACGCCGACCGGGCAAGTGTTCAGATGACACTTGCGCATCATGATGCAGCCCTGCACGACCAAAGGTGCGGTCGCAAAGCCGAACTCATCGGCGCCGAGCAGCGCGCCGATCACCACGTCGCGGCCGGTTTTCATCTGACCGTCAACCTGCACCGCGATGCGGCTGCGCAGTCGATTCAGCACCAGGGTCTGCTGCGTCTCGGCGAGCCCGATCTCCCACGGCGTGCCGGCATGCTTGATCGACGACACCGGCGACGCACCGGTACCCCCATCGTGACCCGCGATCGTGACGTGATCTGCCTTCGCTTTCGCAACACCGGCGGCAACGGTGCCAACGCCGACCTCGGATACCAGCTTGACACTGATCGACGCCTGCGAATTCGCATTCTTCAGGTCGTGAATCAGCTGTGCCAGGTCTTCGATCGAGTAAATGTCGTGATGCGGCGCCGGCGAAATCAGACCGACACCCGGCAGGGCGTACCGCAGTTCGGCAATGTAGGCGCTTACCTTATGTCCGGGCAGCTGACCGCCTTCGCCGGGCTTCGCGCCTTGCGCCATCTTGATTTGAAGCTGATCGGCGCTGATCAGATACTCCGTCGTGACGCCGAAGCGACCCGACGCGACCTGCTTGATTTTCGATCGCAGCGAATCCCCCGCGCGCAATGGCGTATCGACTTCGACGCGATCACGCCCCAGCACGCTCGATAGCGTCGCGCCCTGCTCGATGACGCTTCCACCGGCGCGCAACTCCTGCCGATAGCGCATTGGGTCTTCGCCGCCTTCGCCAGTGTTGCTCTTGCCACCGATGCGGTTCATCGCAATCGCGAGCGTTGTGTGCGCTTCGGTCGAGATCGAGCCGAGCGACATCGCGCCGGTCGAAAAGCGCTTGACGATGCTCGCCGCCGGCTCCACTTCGGCCAGCGGAATCGCTTGCTCGGGATCGAGCTTTAATTCGAACAATCCACGCAGTGTCATGTGCCGGCGCGATTGATCGTTGATCAGCTGCGCAAATTCCTTGTAAGTCTGATAGTTGTTTGCGCGCGTCGAATGCTGCAGCTTCGCGATTGCATCGGGCGTCCACATGTGCTGCTCGCCGCGCACACGCCATTGATATTCGCCCCCGGCATCGAGCTGGGTTGAGAGGACCGGATCGTCGGAGAACGCCGCGCGGTGAGTCAGCACTGCCTCTTCCATCACTTCGAACAGCCCAATACCGCCGATGTTGCTCGCGGTGCCGCGGAAATACTTTTCGACGAATTCCTTGGAAAGCCCCACTGCTTCGAAGATCTGCGCGCCGCAGTACGACATGTAGGTGCTTATGCCCATTTTGGACATCACCTTGTGCAGCCCTTTGCCGATCGCCTTGACGTAATTTGCGATGGCCTTATCGGCATCGACCCCGTGCAGGTCGGCAAGCGTTTCCAGCGCGAGGTACGGATGCACCGCTTCCGCACCGTAACCGGCGAGCAGTGCGAAGTGATGCACTTCACGTGCCGAACCTGTCTCCACGACCAGGCCCGTGCAAGTGCGCAGGCCGACCGCAATCAGATGCTGATGCACGGCACTGGTGGCTAGCAGTGCCGGAATCGCCACTGTTTCGGCGTCGAGCGCACGATCGGTTATCAGCAACAGGTTGTAGCCGGCGCCAATGGCGTCGACTGCCTGCGCGCACAGCGAAGCGAGCCGCGCCTCCACTCCCGCCTTGCCCCACGAAAGCGGATAGCAGATGTCCAGTTCGAACGAGCGAAACTTGTTCGACGAGTGCTGGTCGATCGCGCGGATTTTTTCGATATCGGCGAACCCCAGGATCGGCTGGCTGACTTCGAGCCGCATCTGCGGATTGACGTTGTTGATGTCCAGCAGATTCGGCTTCGGCCCAATAAAGCTCACCAGCGACATCACCAGTTGTTCGCGAATCGGATCGATCGGCGGGTTGGTCACCTGAGCGAACAACTGCTTGAAATAGTTGTACAGAGGCTTGGCGCGATCCGACAGAACCGGCAACGCCGTGTCGTTGCCCATCGAGCCGACCGCCTCTTCGGCCGCAATTGCCATTGGCTCCATCAGCAGACGTACATCCTCCTGCGTAAATCCGAACGCCTGCTGACGATCGAGCAACGGCACGTCGAGCTTGGCTGCCGAGCGCGACTTCCCGCCTTCCGCGGACCCGCTAGTGATCTTGATGCCGTCGAGTTTGATTCGAATGCGCTTGATCCACTCTCTGTACGGTTTGCTCGACGCGAGCTGCTGTTTGAGCTCACCGTCGTCGATGATGCGGCCCTGCTCGGTGTCGATCAAGAACATCTTGCCTGGCTGCAGGCGCCACTTCTTGACGATGCGGCTCTCGGCGATCGGCAGCACGCCGACCTCCGATGCCATCACCACCATGTCGTCGTCGGTGACGATGTAGCGCGCCGGGCGCAAGCCGTTGCGATCGAGCGTCGCGCCGATACGAACGCCGTCGGTAAACGCGATCGCCGCCGGACCGTCCCAGGGTTCCATCATCGCCGCGTGATACTCGTAGAACGCTCGCCGCGACTCGTCCATCAGCGTGTGCTGCTCCCACGCTTCCGGGATCATCATCATCATCGCGTGCGCGATTGGATAACCGCTCATGATCAACAACTCAAGCGCGTTATCAAAGCACGCGGTGTCGGACTGACCTTCGTAAATCAGCGGGAAAAGCTTCGCAAGATCGCCGCGCAACACGGGTGACGACATCACCCGCTCACGTGCGCGCATCCAGTTGAAATTGCCCTTGACGGTGTTGATCTCGCCGTTGTGCGCTAACAGGCGATACGGATGGGCGAGTTCCCACGACGGGAACGTGTTGGTCGAAAAGCGCTGATGCACCAGCGCAATCGCAGAAACAACGCGCGGGTCGCCTAGGTCGCGGTAATAGCGGCCCACCTGATCGGCGAGCAGCAGGCCTTTATAGACGATCGTGCGCGTCGACATGGACGGTACGAAGTACTCCTTGCCATGCTTGAGCTTCAACGCCTGGATCTTGTGGCTCGCGGTCTTCCGAATCACATAAAGTTTCCGCTCCAACGCGTCCGGGACCATCACATCGGCCCCGCGGCCGATGAAAATCTGCCGAATCACAGGCTCGCGATCCTTGACGAGCGGCGACATCGGCATGTCACGGTCCAATGGCACGTCTCGCCAGCCAAGCACGCTTTGGCCCTCGGCGCGGACCGTCCGTTCCAACTCCTGTTCGCATGCTAATCGCGACGCATGCTCGCGCGGCAGGAAGATCATGCCGACGCCGTATTCACCCTGCGGAGGCAGGGTAATGGAATGCTTCGCTAGGTCCTCGCGGTAAAACGCGTCCGGAATCTGAACCAAGATGCCCGCACCATCGCCGCAGAGCGTATCGGCACCTACGGCGCCGCGATGGTTAAGGTTTTGCAGGATCAACAACGCCTGCTGCACCAATGTGTGGCTTGCCCTGCCTTTAATGTTGGCAACGAACCCTACGCCGCACGCATCGTGCTCGCTGCCACTCGAATACAAGCCGTACTGAGCAGCATGCTCGACCGCAGCACCCAGTTGATCGGGAAATTGGCGTGAAGACATCGGGCCCTCAGGACAAGACGAGAACTTTACTGCGACGCAGCAACCCTTTCAACCAAAAACGCTGCCCAACCGATGGACGCGACTTACCGCGATGCGAAACGCATGGCATCTGCCTAATCGTCGACCGCAAATAGCCGCCGATGCTCTTTTATCGCGTAGCGATCGGTCATCCCCGCCACATAATCGGCAATCGCGCGAGGGGCGTCTAGTCCGGCTCGCTTCTGGTGATCAGCCGGCAATAACTTAGGCTCCTCGACAAACGCATCAAACAAGTCCGTGACAATCCTGCGAGCCTTGGTGGACATGCGCATGACCCGATAGTGCCGATAGAGCTGATCATGCAGGAACGACTTGAGCTCATCGGCCTCGCGCCGCATCCCGGCCGAAAACGCGGCCAGCGCCGGAGCCGCGCGAACGGCGTCGATGTCGGCCGGAGCAGCAGCGGCAATACGCCGCCTCGACTCTTCGGTCAGATCCACCACCAGCGTGTTGATCATGCGGCGCACCGTTTCGTGAATCATCCGACGCTCCGCAAGCGCCGGATATTCCGCCCGGACACTTGCCGCGTGGCGGGAGAACAACGGCACTTGCTCAAGTTGCGCCAGCCGCAGCAAGCCGGATCGCAGACCGTCATCAATGTCATGGTTGCTGTAGGCAATCTCATCGGCCAGGTTTGCGATCTGAGCTTCCAGACTCGGCTGCTGCTTGGTCAGAAACCGCTTCCCGACCTCGCCCAATTCGCGCGCTTTCTTGGCCGAACAATGCTTAAGGATCCCTTCGCGCGTTTCAAAAGTCAGATTGAGGCCGTCGAACGTCGCGTAACGCTCTTCCAGCACGTCAACCACTCGCAGCGATTGCAGGTTGTGCTCAAAGCCACCGTGCGGCTTCATGCATTCGTGCAACGCATCCTGCCCCGCGTGGCCGAAGGGCGTGTGTCCGAGGTCATGCGCGAGCGAGATCGCCTCGACCAGGTCTTCGTTCAAACGCAGGTTGCACGCAACGGCACGTCCGATCTGCGCGACTTCAAGCGAGTGCGTCAGCCTCGTTCGAAACAAGTCGCCTTCGTGATTGACGAAGACCTGTGTTTTGTATTCCAGCCGCCGAAAAGCCGCTGAGTGAATGATGCGATCGCGATCACGCTGAAACTGCGTGCGACCGATCGCGGCCGCCTCCTGGTGCTGACGGCCGCGTGACTGAGCGGCGTGCGCCGCATACGAAGCCAGCGTCGTGTCGCTCATACAAATCCGCGAGCAAGCAACGCCTGTAACAACAAGGGATGTGGAACGGTGCGTTGCGTTGCGCGACCGATTCGATCCAGAACGATGAATCGTATCTGGCCCGCT
>JBDTQZ010000040.1:0-8059 GCA_039931935.1 Burkholderiaceae bacterium
GCACCTGAACCTGCGCCGTCCGGGCCCGCCGCACCCAAGATCGAGTATCCGATCGAACGCGCGCAGGCCGACCTGGGGTCGCCGCCGTTGGCGACACTCGACGCCAGCGATCCCGCCATGCGCGAGGCGCTGGCCAGTCTGTTCAAAGGGAACAAGCTGCCGGAGTTCGTGCAGCCGATGCATCTGATTCGCAATATCGTGGCGACGATCGACAACCTGCCGCGCAGCAAAGCCGCGCCGCGCCTGCTGCCGGTGCAGCCGACACCCGGCGCGTTGTCGACCACCAACGCCGGCGACAATCTGGTCATCGCTCCCGACAACTCGGCGCGCTATGCATCTGTCGTCGCGCTGGTGCATGCAATCGACACCAAGCAGCTGGTCGCGATCTACGTTCGCTTCTATCCGTTGTTTCAGCAGGCGTATCGCGAACTCGGATATCCCGACGGCTACTTCAACGATCGCGTGGTTGCGGTGGTCGACCACTTGATCGCGACGCCAGATGTCAAGCTGCCGATCGCCTTGGTGCAGCCGAAGGTTTTGTATCAATACGCTGACCCCGACCTAGAGGCGCTGTCAGCCGGACAGAAGGCGATCATCCGGGTCGGGCCCGACAATGCGGCGGTGTTGAAGGCGAAGCTGCGCGAGGTACGTTTCAGAGTGGCCGGGCCGATCGTCCAGCGATAACCCTGCTTGTGCTCACGGCCGCGGGTAGATCGCGTGTTCATGAGTGCCTTTGAATCGCGCTTGACTCCGCTTCACCCCATCCGCCCAATCTGCTACATCGAGCTAGTGTTCAATTCATCGGGCAAGAAGTACAAGACGCTGAACGTTGACGTGATTGCCAAGATCGTGGAAGACGGCAAGTGGGTGCGCAAGCGCGCCAAGGGAACGACCTACGTCAGTCATCCGAACGGCAAATGCTTCAGCACGACGGTCAAGCCGTCGGACAAGACGAAGCCGTGACCGGAAATGCGGCGAATCGCTCGGCTTTCCTGACGCAATTCACCGCTTTGAACCGTCCCGCCCGGACTAGGGGCTTAGAGGCTCGTTTTTGACAGTTCGCTGGCGGCGGATGCCACGTAGTCTCGCGCAATGCAAGACCATTCCGCGAGGTTTCGCGCCATACAGGTACGTGCGTCCGCGCTGACCGCCAACGCGTCAGGGCGCGCCGCGGGCGACATGCTGATCGAGCTCGACGCACTGCAGCGGGAGCTGAGGTCGGCCGAGGCACGTACCGACGCCTACGTCGCGGCGGTATTCGCGGTGGTCGCAGGATTCAACGCCCTCGGGCGCGCGCAGAAGATGGGGCCGCTGCTCGAGCGGGCGATCGACATTTGCCGCGACCTTCCGGATCGCCGTCTGCTGCGAAGAGCGCTTTCGCTGCATGGGTATTTCACCGGGGACATCATCAACGCTCCCGCGGCGCTGGGAAGTCTGCAGGAAGCAGTCGAGATCGCGCGCGAAATGGAAGACCCGGTCGCTGAGGTGTCGACCGTGGTCAATCTGGGGGTTGTGCTGACCAACATCGGTTGGGACGACAACGCGCAACGCGCCTTCCAGCTCGCGTGGGATGTCTACGAGCGCTGGCCAGAGGCATTTGAAGGCGTCGATGCGAGTGGAGCGCCGGCCGTTTTGATGGCTGCCGCGGCGGCGGCCAATACCGCGGCGATCTCTTCACAACTGAATGATGTCGAGCGCGGTCTGGAATTCAGCACTCGTGCGCGGGCACTGGCGCAAAGTCAGAATTCCAACCCTCAGCACCGTACGGTTCAGCTGCATTACGACAATATCCATTGTGTCCTGTTAGCGAAGGCCGGACGATTGACCGAGGCGAGCGACGTTGCCAAGTCGATGTTCGCTACGGCCAAGGGCTCTGGCAACGTGCGTTGGGAATATCTCGCCCTGCAGGCCGCGGGAACGGTTGAGGTGCGTCTCGGCAAGGTCGATGAAGGCTTGGAGCTGCTGCGAAAGTCTCACCGGCGCGCTGCATCCATTTCGACCGGCATGGAAGTACCGGCGCACTTGGTACTGGCGGACGCCTATCGCTACGTAGGACGGGGCGAGGAAGCTCTGCAGGTGATGCGCGACGTGTCAGCGCTCTTGAAGAAGATGCAGCGGCTGCACTTCGACCGCGCCGATCCGCAAGCGAGCGAGCCCGATGATCGAGAATGGGAGAACACGCGGCCGCTGGGATGGGAAGAAACCATCACGATTGACAGCAAGCTGGTCGCTCTGGAAAACCTGGCGGCTGCCGCCGAAGCGAAACAGGAGCCGAGCGGCGAGCACACGATCCGCGTCGGCGCGCTGGCACGACTGGTCGCCAATCAGCTTCCGTGGGCGATTGCCATGCAGACGACGATCGAGCGCGCGGCCCGCCTGCACGATGTCGGCAAGGGTTCCGTTCCTGAGACGCTGCTGCGTCAACGAGGGCCCCTCACATGGCAGGAAAAAGAATTTCTGCACTCGCACGCGAAGTTTGGTGAGGAGCTGATACGCGAACAGCTGGGTGATCAGCGCGGCGCCGTTTTCGCACACGTCGCACGCTCACATCACGAACGCTTTGACGGCAATGGCACTCCAGACGCGCTGTCGGGCCAGGACATTCCGCTCGAAGCGCGAATCGTGCATGCGGCGGACGCCTACGACTCGCTGACGCATGATCGCCCCTGGAGGAAGGCGCTTCCGCACGATGAAGTGCGCATTTATTTGTGCACCGAAAAGAGCGCGCAGTTCGATCCTGCGGTCGTCGACGCGCTTCTTCGAGTTACCAACGACCTGCGCGCCACCGGCCGAAGTCTCGACGATCAACTGGTCGAAAAGGCCGAGCCGTCCGAATTTGTTACGGCGCGCCGAGCGCTCGGCAAATTGCTTTTGAACTAGTGCGGTGCGCGTGCCGAAGCGCGCCGACTAGCTGGTCGCCGTCTTCAACTTCGACATATCTATGACGAAGCGGTACTTGACGTCGCTCTTGAGCATGCGCGCGTAGGCATTCTCGATCTCGTCCATCCGAATGTGTTCAATGTCGGCGACAATGCGATGCTGGGCGCAGAAGTCGAGCATCTCCTGCGTTTCGCGGATCCCGCCGATCAACGAGCCAGCGAGGCGCCTGCGCTTCATGATGAAGTTGAACACGCCGGGCGACGGATGAGGGCTGGCGGGGGCACCCACTAGTGTCATCGTGCCGTCGAGCTTCAGCAGCACCATGTAAGCGTCGAGGTCGTGCGGCGCTGCGACGGTATTGAGGACGAAGTCGAAGCTGCCGGCATGCTTGGCCATTTCGTCGGCGTTCTTCGACACGACCGCCTCTTTCGCACCCAGGCGCAGGGCATCCGCGCGCTTGTTGGCGGACGTGGTGAACAGCACCACGTGCGCGCCCATGGCCGCGGCAATCTTCACACCCATGTGTCCAAGTCCGCCGAGGCCGACGATACCCACCTTGTGTCCGGACCCCACTTTCCACTCGCGCAGTGGTGAATACGTAGTGATGCCCGCGCACAGCAGCGGCGCCACTGCGGCCAGATCAGCCTCGGGGTGCTTGATGCGAAGAACGAACGATTCGCGCACGACGATGTGGTTGGAGTAGCCGCCGTAGGTGTTGGCTCCGGTTTTCTGCTCAGGACCGTTGTAGGTGCCGGTGAAGCCGTTGTCGCAGTACTGCTCCAGGCTCTCAGCGCAGGGCCTGCAATGTTGGCAACTGTCGACCAGGCAGCCGACGCCGACCAGATCGCCGACGCGAAACTTCGACACCCGATCGCCCACCTTCGTCACGCGGCCGACGATTTCGTGCCCCGGCACGCACGGATAACGAGTGTTGCGCCACTCATCGCGTGCCGTGTGCAGGTCTGAATGGCAGACGCCGCAGTAGAGAATATCCAGCGCGACATCGTGTGCGTCTGGTACGCGACGCTCAAAAGAAAACGGACCGAGCGGCGTGCTGGAGGACATCGCGGCGTAGCCGTGTGCTTGGGGCATCGCGAACCTTGTGACGGAGGTGAAGAATCTATCCGCTAGATCACCTCTTCGGCGTGCAGCGGCATCCTTAGCTTGCGTAGCGCATCTTGCACCAGGAAGGGCTAGGCACTAGCCAGCACCAGACGAAGGTGCGTAATTTCGGACGGCGCGCCGAATCGCTTAGGCGGCCCCCAGTAGCCAGTGCCACGACTCGTATAGATCCACAGGTTCTGCAGCCGATGCAGCCCTGCAGTGAAAGGCTGCTGCAATCGAACGAAGAAGTTCCACGGCCAGAATTGCCCGCCGTGTGTGTGGCCGGAGAGCTGCAACTGAAATCCGGCCTCCAGCGCGGCCGCGGCCGACCTCGGCTGATGCGCCAGCAGGACTCGCACGACACCATCAGGAGCACTCGCAATGGCAGCCGCGGGATCGCTGCGGTGAGATTCATCGAAGTGATGTCCGCTGTGATCCGTGACCCCGGCGATCACCAGCGCGCCCTCGTTGTGACGCAAGACCACATGCTCATTGAGCAGCACGTTGATGCCGAGGCGGCGCAGCTCGGCCACCCACGCAGTGACGCCGCTGTAGTACTCATGGTTGCCGGTCACGAAGTAGGTTCCATGGCGTGACGTCAGTTCACCCAGCGGTGCGACGTGCGAACGAAGTTGCGCCACGCTTCCATCGACCAAGTCTCCTGTCACCGCGACCATGTCGACCTGCAAGCGATTTACGGCGCCGACGATCGACTGCAGATAGTCGCCTTTGATCGTCGGGCCTACATGAATGTCGCTGATCTGCGCAATCGTGAAGCCATGCAACGACGCCGGCAGGTTTGCGATCGGAACATCGACCTCAACCACTCGCGCAGTACGTCGCGCGTTGATCAACCCCCAAACCGTCATCAATGTCGCGGCTGCAGGAACCGCGAGCGCGCTCCACACGGCAAACCGAGAGCTCGACAGCGCGAGACCGAGTTCGCTGCCTAGCCAGATGCCTGCGAGTGCGACATCGCGCAGCAGTGTCAAAACCAAAAGACTCGATAAGAAACCCATCGCCGTGAACCCGGCCACCATAACGATGTCGTGACTCCGGCTCTGCGGCCGACGTCGGCTACGCCATTGATTGAACCCTATCTGCAGGGAAATTGCGGAAAGGATGACAAGCAGTGCGACACTGAGCTGCGCCCACGTGAAATCAGCCAGAGCGGGGATAAGTCTCCAAGCGATATACGCGTGGATCAGGAGCGAGAGGACGCTTAGCGGCATGTGCGCGGGTAACAGCGAGTGAAAGGAAGGCCGGGACGTATATGGCGCTGCAAGCCGATTCTTCAACGGCGCATTGACGTACGATCGCCTGCTTGTTGTCGACCTACATCCTCGTCGATTTCGAAAACGTGCAGCCGCAGGTGGCCGATCTCGGCCTTCTACGCGGTGACGGGTTTCGCGTGCTCATCTTTCATGGCGTCCATCAGAACAAGTTCGACGTCGGCATGTACAAGGCGCTGCAGCCGCTCGGCGACAAAGTGGAGCTGGTGCAAAGTGATCGCCAGGGACCAGATGTTCTGGACTTTCACATTTCGTTCTATCTAGGGAGCCTGGTTCGGCAGCATCTAAGCCAAGGCGGCGCGACGCAATCGGCGCGCTTCTTCGTCATCTCGAAGGACCGAGGGTTCGATTCGCTGATCGTGCACATACGCTCGCTCGGGTTCGAGGCGCATCGCGTGGCAACGATTCGCGCAGCGCTTGGCACGACTGCAACAGCGAGTCCGCCGCCGGCGCGGCCTGCGGTCGCGAGGAAAGCAGCGCCTAAGAAAGTTCCAGCAGCGAAGAAGGTACCTGCGGCCAAATCAGCCGCGAAGGCGGCAGTGCGCAAAGCTGCGGGCGCGGCGCTCGCGACAAAAGCAGTCGAGAGTCCAAAGCAGATTGTGCTCGCCAGTCTGCGACGCATGAGAAGAAAGCTTCCCGGCAAGCGCAAGGGACTCGAGCATCACATCGAAAGCCATCTCGGCCGCAAGGTTGACATAGACGCTGTGCGTGCTCTGGTAGCGGAAATGGAACGCGACGGCTTTTTACAGATCGTCGACAACAAGGTCGAGTACGCACTTCCTAAGGCGGACAAGTAGGAACCTCGCGCTGTCCTTCAAGCGTCGCATTAGCGAGCGAGACTACGGGCCGGTTGCTAGAGTTGAGCTCTATCGGGCACTTTTTGAATTCTGGGCTGAGCGATGAACTGCGTGTTGTGCATGGACAAGATGTTTTTGTGCGAAACATGCCGACAGTTGACGCCTTGGCCGTGTCCGATGGAGCACGATTGTTCGATGCCGTGCCCGCAGTGCAATCCCGAAGGCGATTCACCGGGAAGTTTTGAATCGATCGAACGCGGTGTACGACGCGAGCGCTATTGAGTAGACGCGTTGTCTTGTAAGCGTGTTGCCCTATCTCGTCTTCCTTCTGTTTGGCTCGGTTTACCTTTCGTCTGCAATGGCTATTGATCTTGCGCCGCTGTGGGATTTCAACCAGCCCGAGTTGAGTGAGCAGCGCTTTCGTGCAGCGCTGGCCGGCGCCGGTCCTGACGATGCTCTGATTCTGCAAACTCAAATCGCCCGTACCTACGGACTGCGGCGCGACTTCACGCGTGCACGGCAGATACTCAACAGTATCGAGCCGCAAGTTGCGACAGCGTCCGCCGAAGTTCGCGTGCGCTATGAACTCGAGCTCGGCCGCACGCTGGCCTCAGCCAAGCATGCAACTGACTCGCAGACGCCCGCCGTAAGGGAGCAGGCGCGAGCGAGGTACCTGCGGGCACTCGAACTTGCGAAGGCCGGCCAGCTCGATGCTCTAGCGATCGATGCTGTCCACATGCTGGCGTTCGTTGACACGGCCGCGACGGACCAATTGAAGTGGAGCGAGGAAGCGCTTGCGATCGCGCTCTCGTCATCGCAGCCCGCCGCCCGCAAATGGGAGGCGTCGCTGCATAACAACGTGGGTTACGCGCTGCATCAATTGCAGCGATATGACAAGGCGCTTGTCCAGTTCCAACAGGCGGTGGTGCTGCGCGAGCGTGAGGACGATGCGGAAGCCACACGGGCTGCGCACTGGATGGTCGCGTGGACCCTCCGCGCATTGAATCGGCTGGACGAAGCACTTGCGATCCAGCTGCGTCTTGAACGCGAGTGCGAGGCGGCCGGTGTGCCTGACCCGTATGTATTTGATGAGCTGGAAGCGTTATATCGCGCCCGAGGCGACGACGTTCGGGCGCGCGACTATGCGGCCAGGAGAAAACAGCTGACGCGATGAGCTATTGCTTCTGCTGCTTGTGAGCGTTGTGCTCCACTTCTGCGGTGTTCAACGTCATCATCTGCTCGCCGATCCAGATCTTGTCGCGCTCGGTTTCGTTGGGGTAGATGTGTGTCATCCAGCCGAGCGCCAACGGAATCCAGTAACCGCCCGCCGCCTGGCAAGTAGCTTCGTCGCCGATTGAGCCGGCAAAGCCGAAGCGCGCACTTGGACCCTCCCAGTCTTTCCTCGGAGTGTCGCTGGGCCAACCACAGAAGTGCACATGTCGGTGCCAGACGCCGACGCTAAGCGGTACACGCTTGTCCAGCTCAGCGGGCAGCGCGTTGCCGGGTGCGGTGTACATGACCCCTACGGCATGCATGCCATTCGGCGTGCGCTTGTAAAGAATCGAACCGGGGCGCTCGAGGTCGATTGCGTTCTTTTCGTTGCCGGCACGCCAGTGGTGCGTGTAATGCACTTCTTCGCCGATCTTTCCAGAGGGGGCGAACGGTGCATAGCCTTCAGCTTCGGCGACATCGCGATAGATTTCAAGCACCCGGCGAGCGGCAGTGCGAATTTCCTCGGCGCGCGCGGCATCGCCCGGCTGCGGCGGCTGCCGCACGCTCATCTGCATATGCTTGCCCATCATGTGCGTCTGGACCGGAGTATCACTCGACTCTCCGCTGACCCAGCGGAGAACGCGCTGCCACAGCGGTACCCCGGCGTGCGCGGCACTGGCAAGAACCGCCGCGGCGAGTGCCACAGCGATCAGGCGATTGCGGTGTGTCATTGGCGGCGGTGCTCCAAAGTCGGTATCAGGTGTCGATGCTGAT
>JBDTQZ010000041.1:0-8045 GCA_039931935.1 Burkholderiaceae bacterium
CAATCCCACCGGATTTCGGCTTCCCGTTACGAAGAACTGGGCATCGCGCTGGTTCGCGACCGGGCCCGAGTTTCCGCGGATGTTGAGCGAGGATCTGAAGGTTCGCGAGTTTTTGCGCAAGAGGCTGCGCAGTGCGTCGGTTGGGCGCATCGTGATCGAGCGGCCCGCGAAAAATGCGCGCATCACGATTTACTCGGCGCGTCCTGGTGTCGTCATCGGTAAGAAGGGCGAGGACATTGAGTCGCTGAAGACCGCGCTGCAGAAAATGCTCGGCGTGCCGGTGCACGTGAATATCGAAGAAATCCGCAAGCCGGAGCTCGATGCCCAGCTGATCGCCGATTCGATCACCCAGCAGCTTGAAAAACGCATCATGTTTCGCCGTGCGATGAAACGCGCGATGCAAAACGCGATGCGCCTCGGAGCGCAAGGAATCAAGATCATGAGCGCGGGGCGTCTGAACGGCATCGAGATCGCGCGTACCGAGTGGTATCGCGAAGGCCGCGTGCCGTTGCATACACTGCGCGCCGACATCGATTACGGGTTTTCAGAAGCGAAAACCACCTATGGCGTTATCGGCGTGAAGGTATGGGTCTACAAGGGCGATACCCTTGGCCGCAACGAAGCGCCTGGCGCCGTGGATGCGACTCCTGCGCCCGAGCGTGAGGATCGCCGCCCGCGCCGGGACAGGCCCGCTGGGGATCGACCGGCGAGCGATCGTCCCGCGGGTGATCGTCCCCCGTCGAGCAGGCTGCCGAGCAAGCGCGCACGCAAGGCAGCGGATCCGACCAACGCAGCGGCAACGCCACCGGAACTGCCCAAGCCGGCCGCTCCAGCGAAGCCCGTTATCAAGCGGGTGCGCAAAACCGTCAGCAAAGCGCCCGACGGTACCGACGGAGGCAAATAATGCTGCAGCCTGCTCGTCGTAAATATCGCAAGGAGCAAAAGGGTCGTAATCGCGGCCTCGCACTGCGCGGAGCCCACGTCTCGTTCGGGGAATTCGGTCTAAAGGTGACCGAGCGTGGTCGCTTGACCGCTCGCCAGATCGAAGCTGCTCGTAGGGCGATAAGCCGTCATATCAAGCGCGGCGGCCGAGTCTGGATTCGCGTGTTTCCGGACAAGCCTATTTCGCAAAAGCCGGCTGAAGTGCGGATGGGCAATGGCAAGGGCAATCCGGAATACTGGGTCGCAGAAGTCAAGCCCGGTTGTGTCGTGTATGAACTTGACGGCGTGAACGAAATATTGGCGCGCGAGGCCTTTGCCTTGGCCGCTGCCAAGCTGCCGCTGAAGACGACCTTCGTCGTGCGTCAGCTCGGGCAATAGGGGATTCCGATGAAGGTCAAAGAGATGCGCGAGAAGGATGCCGGCGCGCTGCTAAAGGAACTGCAGGAGTTGCAGAAGGCACATTTTTCATTGCGTATGCAGCACGCCACGCAGCAGTTGACCAATACGAGTCAGCTACGCAGAACGAAGCGCGACATCGCTCGCGTGCGGACCGTGCTCGGACAAAAGGCTGCCGTCAAATGATCGTACAGAACACCGCAAAAGAGCAGAAGTCGCTGCAGCACACGCTGGTAGGTAAGGTAGTCAGCAACAAAATGACCAAGACCGTGACTGTATTGGTCGAGCGGCGTCAAAAGCATCCGATCTACGGCAAGTACATCGTCAAGTCGAACAAGTATCACGCGCACGACGAAACCGACGCGGTCAATGAGGGCGACGTGGTTGAAATAGCCGCTTCGCGCCCGCTGTCGCGAACCAAGACGTGGACGGTGACGCGGGTGGTTAAGGAAGCAGTGGTCATATAGCGGTTGCGGCGCTAACGCGCCGTCGGATATACTTGCAAGCTTCGCTTTTGGCGAAGCGCTGCTTTGTAAAAGTAAGTACGAAGCGTCCCGAACGGGGCCCAAGACTGACTGCAATTGCAGTCAAGTTGGGAGAGTTGGCAACCAGTGGCGGCAACCAAATGATTCAAATGCAATCGATGCTCGACGTCGCCGATAACACCGGCGCGCGGTCGGTGATGTGCATCAAGGTGTTGGGCGGATCGAAGCGCCGTTATGCCGGTATTGGCGACGTGATCAAGGTCACGATCAAGGAAGCTGCGCCGCGCGGCCGCGTCAAAAAGGGCGAGGTCTATAGCGCGGTCGTCGTGCGCACGGCCAAGGGATTGCGGCGCGGCGACGGATCTGCGATCAAGTTTGACAGCAACGCAGCTGTTCTTTTGAACGCCAAGCTCGAGCCGATCGGTACTCGCATTTTTGGGCCCGTGACGCGCGAGTTGCGGACCGAGCGCTTCATGAAGATCGTGTCGCTGGCGCCAGAAGTTCTGTAGAGAATTGGGAATACACAGAGAGATGGAACGAATTCGTAAAGGCGACGAAGTCATCGTCATTACCGGCAAAGACAAAGGCAAGCGCGGAGTGGTGCTGATGCTTGTGGGTACTTCGCGTGTGATGGTCGAGGGCGTCAATGTCGTCAAGAAGCACACTCGCCCGAATCCTATGAAGAACGTCACCGGCGGAATCGCCGACAAAACGATGTCGGTCGATCGCAGCAACGTGATGTTGTTCGATCCTGCAACCGGTAAGGGTGGTCGCATTCAGATCAAAGAAACAGACGGCAAGCGCGTGCGGGTGTTCAAGGCCAACGACAACCTGGTGGGGCAGTCGAGTGCGAGCAAGCCCGCGAAGAAAGCCAGCAAGGCCAAGCAGAAAGCGGCTGGAGGTCAATGATGACGCGTTTGCGTGACCAGTACCGTGAGAAAGTTGTGCCCGAGCTGGTTCAGAAATTCGGCTACAAGAGCGTGATGCAGGTGCCTCGCATCACGAAGATCACGCTCAACATGGGCGTAGGTGATGCGGTAAATGACAAGAAGAACATCGATACGGCAGTGGCAGACCTGACAAAGATAGCGGGTCAGAGGCCGGTCGTGACGAAGTCACGCAAGGCGATCGCCAATTTCAAGATTCGCGAAAATCTCGCGATTGGCACGATGGTGACGTTGCGCGGTGAGCGGATGTACGAATTTCTCGACCGCCTGGTGACGGTCGTGTTTCCGCGCGTGCGCGATTTTCGCGGTGTGTCGGGTCGCGCGTTTGACGGCCGCGGCAATTACAACATCGGCATCAAGGAACAGATCATCTTCCCCGAGATTGAGTACGACAAGATCGACAAGCTGCGCGGACTCAATATCAGCATCACGACTACAGCAAAGACTGACGACGAAGCAAAGGCGCTGTTGGCTGCCTTCCGCTTTCCGTTTAGAAACTAGAGGTACCGAATTGGCCAAACTCTCTTTGATAAACCGCGAAGCCAAGCGCGTCGCAATGGTTAAGAAATTCGCCGCTAAGCGCGCCGAATTGAAAACCGCGATCGTTGATCAGACGCGTTCGATGGAAGATCGCATGGAGGCGATGAAGCAGCTGCAGGCGCTGCCGCGCAACGCGAGTCCGGTGCGGCTACGCAATCGATGCGAACTGACGGGCCGGCCGCGTGGGACGTTCCGCAAGTTCGGATTAGCCCGCGCCAAGATCCGCGAAGCGGCGATGCGCGGCGACATTCCCGGCCTGGTCAAAGCCAGCTGGTAGGCGAGGAGATCGACGATGAGTATGAGTGATCCGATCGCCGACATGCTGACGCGCATTCGTAATGCGCAGGGTGTCGAAAAGGTCGATGTGACGATGCCGGCATCGAAGCTGAAAGTCGCAATCGCCGAGGTGTTGAAGGATGAAGGCTATATCGACGGCTTCGAGGTCGTGAATGGTGATGGGTCTGCAGGGGCAAAAACGTCGAAGCCCGAGCTTCGAATCGGTTTGAAGTACTACGCGGGTCGACCGGTGATCGAGCGGCTCGAGCGCGTGTCGCGCCCAGGCCTTCGAATCTACAAAGGCCGTGGCGACATTCCGCAGGTGATGAACGGCCTTGGCGTGGCGATCGTGTCGACGTCGCGCGGTGTGATGACGGATCGCAAGGCGCGTACCGAGGGCGTAGGCGGCGAAGTGATCTGCTACGTCGCGTAATCCGATGCAACACTACTGCGCGTCCCGATCTTGCGCCTGCGGTGCTCAGCGTATCTACATACGCGTGCGCTCCTCGGCGCAACCTCGAGCCTGCTCGCTACGTTTTTCATCGGATTAGGAGTTAGAGATGTCTCGAATTGCAAGAATTCCGGTGACGGTCGACAAGGGCGTCGATGTTCAAGTCGCTGCCAACGAGATTACGGTCAAAGGGCCGCTTGGAACACTGAAGCAGCAAAAAGCCGGTAACGTGAACGTCAGCGTTGTCAATGGCGAAGTCAGCTTTGTTGCGAGCGACGAATCGCGCGAGGCGCGAGCGATGAGCGGCACGATGCGCGCGCTGGTCGCGGGCATGGTTCACGGAGTGTCCAAGGGCTTCGAGCGCCGGCTGGCGCTGGTGGGCGTCGGTTATCGCGCGCAGGCGCAGGGCGACAGGCTCAGCTTATCGCTCGGCTTTTCGCATCCGGTCGTGCATCAAATGCCCGCCGGCGTGAAATGCGAAACGCCCACTCAGACCGAGATTGTCATCAAGGGATCGGACAAACAGAAGGTGGGTCAAGTTGCCGCCGAGGTTCGTGGCTACAAGCCGCCAGAGCCTTACAAGGGCAAGGGCGTCAGATACGTCGGCGAAGCGGTCATCATCAAAGAAACCAAGAAGAAGTAACGCGCGAGACTGAACATGATGCAAAAGAAAGACTCTCGTTTACGCCGCTCCCGCGCCACGCGAGTGCGTATCGGATTGCAGAAGGCCGACCGTTTGACAGTCAGCCGTACCAATTCGCATATCTATGCAAGCGTGATTTCGGGCGCGAACGGCAGGGTTTTGTGCTCGGCATCGACGCTCGAAGCCGAAGTGCGTAACCAGCTGGCTTCGGCCAAGGGCAAGGGCGGCAACGTCAGCGCAGCGAAGCTGGTCGGAAGGCGGGTGGCCGAGAAGGCCAAGGCAGCGGGTGTTGAAAGTGTTGCTTTCGATCGGGCAGGTTATCGATTTCATGGGCGCGTCAAAGCGCTGGCCGAAGCTGCGCGCGAAGCGGGCTTGAAGTTCTAGGAAGGCAGGGACACAACGTGGCACGATTTCAGCCCAAGGGCATTAATACCGAAGACCGCGACGACGGCATCAAGGAAAAGATGATCGCCGTCAACCGTGTGACCAAGGTGGTCAAGGGCGGACGCATCCTCGGTTTTGCGGCGCTGACCGTCGTTGGCGACGGCGATGGTCGGATCGGCATGGGCAAAGGCAAGTCACGTGAAGTGCCGGTCGCTGTACAAAAGGCGATGGAGCGCGCGCGGCGTGGCATGGCCCGCATACCGCTGAAGAACGGAACCGTGCATCACTTGGTCGAAGGTAAACACGGCGCGTCACGTGTCTTGTTGTCACCCGCAGCCGACGGTACCGGGGTGATTGCAGGCGGCCCGATGCGCGCGGTGTTCGACGTGATGGGTGTACGCAACGTCGTTGCCAAGTCGCACGGTTCGACCAATCCGTACAACCTGGTGCGAGCGACGCTTAATGCGCTGGAGAAGTTGCGTACGCCGTCAGAGATCGCGGCCAAGCGTGGCAAGTCTGTTGAAGAGATCCTGGGCTAGGAATGGCGATGGCTGAAAAAACCAAAACCGATAAGAAGGTCCGCGTGAAACTGGTCAAGAGTGCCATATCCGCCAACGTGGCGCACCAGGCAACGGTGCGCGGACTCGGTCTGAGGCGTATGCACCAGACGCGCGAGCTCGAAGATACGCCGGCAGTGCGTGGAATGATCAAGAGTGTCGCGTTTCTCGTGAAGGTTGTCTGATGCGCCTGAATAATTTAAAGCCCAGCGCCGGTAGCAAGAGTGCACGCCATCGTGTGGGACGTGGCATTGGGTCGGGCTGGGGCAAGACGGCTGGCCGAGGTCATAAGGGCCAAAAGTCGCGCGCCGGCGGATTTCACAAGGTTGGCTTTGAAGGCGGTCAGATGCCGCTGTATCGCCGCTTGCCGAAGCGCGGCTTCACATCGCGCTCGCGCCGCTATGTCGACGTCGTGCGGTTAAGCGATCTGCAAAGGCTCGGACTCGCTGAAGTGGATCTGAGTGTATTGAAGCAGGCCGGCATCGTTTCAGCGCTGGCGCTCGATGCGCGCATCGTCAAGTCAGGCGAGTTGTCGACCAAGGTCAGCGTGCGCGGTCTCGGCGTCACGAAGGGTGCCAGAGCTGCGATCGAAGCGGCCGGTGGCTCGTTAGTGGATGAGCTGGTTGCGGACAGCAAGCCGACCAAGAAGGCTGCCGAGAGGGCGGCAAAGATTGCGGCGAAGAAGTCTGCACTCGAAGCGGTCAGGAATGCGGCTAAGGAAGCGCCGGCCAAGGAAGCGGCGAACAAGCCGGCGCGCAAGCCCAAGAAGAGCTCGGAAGGTAGCTAGGGAAAACCGTGGCGACCAGTCTGCCCAGCACTCTAGGCAACACGGGAAAATACGGCGACCTTAAGCGGCGCCTGATTTTTCTGCTGTTGGCGCTCGTCGTCTATCGGGTCGGCACGCATATTCCGGTTCCGGGAATCGACCCGGATCAGTTGCGGCAGCTGTTTAACCGCCAGCAGGGCGGCATCCTCGGGCTCTTCAACATGTTTTCCGGTGGCGCGCTGTCGCGCTTCTCGGTGCTCGCGCTCGGGATCATGCCTTACATATCAGCCTCGATCATCATGCAGATGCTGACCTACGTGATGCCGTCGATGGAAGCCTTGCGCAAGGAAGGCGAATCGGGGCGCCGCAAGATCACGCAATACACGCGCTACGGCACGTTGGCACTGGCGATCTTTCAGGCAATCGGCATTTCGGTCGCGATCGAGTCGCAGGCCAATCTGGTGATTGATCCGGGCCTGATGTTCCGCTTCGTGTGCGTCACTTCATTGGTGACGGGCACGATGTTCCTGATGTGGCTTGGCGAGCAGATCACCGAGCGGGGACTCGGCAACGGTATTTCTATCCTGATTTTTTCCGGCATTGTTGCCGGCTTGCCGACGGCGATCGGCGGGTTATTCGAATTGGTTCGCACCGGCGGTTTGGCTCCGCTGGCAGCGCTTTTCATCATCGCACTTATCGTCGCGGTGACCGCATTTGTCGTGTTCGTCGAGCGCGGCCAGCGCAAGATCACGGTGAATTACGCCAAGCGGCAGGTCGGTAATAAGGTCTATGGTGGCCAGAGCTCGTTTTTGCCGCTGAAGCTCAACATGTCGGGCGTGATTCCGCCGATTTTCGCGTCGTCGTTGATACTGTTTCCGGCGACGCTCGCCAGTTGGTTCACCACTGGCGACGCGACGTTGTGGATTCGCGATTTTGCTGCCGCGCTTTCGCCGGGCCAGCCGCTCTACATGTTTCTGTACGCGGGACTAATCATATTTTTCTGCTTTTTCTACACCGCGCTCGTCTTCAACAGCAAAGAAACTGCAGATAACTTGAAAAAGAGTGGTGCGTTCGTCCCGGGAATTCGTCCAGGCGACCAAACCGCGCGCTATATCGACCGCATTCTGATGCGTCTGACGCTGGCCGGTGCGATTTACATCACGTTTGTGTGCCTCGTGCCTGAATTCTTGAACTCGCGCTTTTCGGTGCCATTTTATTTTGGCGGCACATCGCTCTTGATCGTCGTCGTCGTAACGATGGATTTCATGGCGCAGGTGCAGGCTTATTTGATGACGCATCAGTACGAATCGCTGCTGAAGAAGGCTAACTTCAAGGGTTTTGGCCCGGGCCAGCTGCCGCGCTGATGTCGAAGGACGACGCGATTCAGATGCAGGGGGAGATTCTTGAGAATCTTCCGAATGCGACGTTTCGAGTAAAGCTGGAAAACGGACACGTAGTGTTGGGACATATTTCCGGAAAGATGCGAATGCACTACATCCGCATCCTGCCGGGCGACAAGGTCACGGTGGAGCTCACACCCTATGACCTGTCGCGAGCGCGCATCGTGTTTCGTGCCAAATAAGGTACGTGGAGATGGGGAATAATCCCCTCCCTAACCCTCCCCTGAAGGGAGGGAAAGTTTTAGGTTGCCGCGCTCG
>JBDTQZ010000042.1:0-8016 GCA_039931935.1 Burkholderiaceae bacterium
AACTGTTACCTATGTCCCCGGACTACTTTGTTACCGATGTGGATGGACCGTACCGATCAGACGTCTAACAATGGCATGCAGCGGACGGCGCTTCGCGCCGCCGCTGATGCCAAGCATTGGACCGTCAACGAAAGACCCATGGCCGCGGATGGCTGGCCGCGCGTGGTACCCCCCGGCAGAGGACACGAGATGATTAAGCTCGCGATACCTGGGTTTGGACCATTGGAAATAAGTCGGGTCGTGACCGACTACACCGGTACACACTCCTTCAAGGGGGTTGTGAGGAGGAGTGTCAGAACCCGCCTTGCACGACTTGCCAAGCTAGTCGAAATCCACGTTCTCACCGTGGACACCTTCGGTACCGCACGCCGCGAACTTGCGCAACTGCCTGTCGAGCTACATCTTTTGAACAACAAGCGACGCAACGACAAGGAAAAGCAACGCTTCGTGCTGAAATATCAGCCGAAGCATGTGGCGGCCTTTGGTAATGGAACTATCGATCCCAACCGTCGTAATCTCGCTCATGACTGCCTCTCCTGAAGTGATGTTGAACACATCCACCTCAACAATGGCACTACCCGCGACACTCCGGGTAGGGGCAGTCCATATCATTTCGTTAGGCGCAAGCCGTACATGGCGGTCCTGAAACTCATCGCCAGCCTCATAAGCCTCGCTATCGCTGGCCTTGGGATCCTCGGCATTGCAGAACCCGCTGCTCTACTTGAGTTCGGGCGTTCGCTGCTCGCTCCGCCGGCACTCTACGCCGTAGCGGCCGTGCGCATCCTTTTCGGTGCACTGCTTATCTTCGTGGCCGGGCAGTCGCAAACGCCAAGAACGCTTCGCGTGATCGGCGTCTTCATCGTCGTGGCCGGGCTTCTCACGCCGCTCTTCGGACCCGAGCGGTCCGCGGAGGGCTTTAGTTGGTTGTCCAGTCAAGGGCTCAACTTTATTCGCACCGTAGCGGCCTTGCCTGTCGTCTTCGGCATCTTCTTGGTCTATGCCATCAATGCGCGTCTTCGCAGGTGAAGCTTGCTTGAGTCTCGAACTCTATGTCCTCTGCCTGAGCATCATCCTCGGCATTGTTCACATCGTCCTGGCATCGCATTCCGCCAGCCTCCAGCGCGGCTATCGCTGGACGGCAAGTGCCCGCGACGAGCTCCTCCCGCCACTGACGGGTGTGGCGGGAAGACTCGCACGCGCTCTCACCAACTTCCTCGAAACGTTCCCCTTCTTCGCCGTGCTCGTCCTTGCCGTGCACACCACGGGTGCCTATGGCTCGCTTTCAAAGTGGGGCGTGCTCTTGTACTTCGGCGGGCGTCTCTTGTACCTTCCGCTGTATGCGTTCGGTATCTATCTCGTTCGCTCGTTCGCCTGGAATGTCGCCACGGCCGGTATCTTCTTGCTTCTCGCAAGTGTCCTTCTTCGCTAGTGCCGGCAAGGTGGCGCCACGCGTCGCTTAACCCTAGAGGAGGAAACAATGGCAACACCGATCGTGTCGCCTGGACGCCAGTCCGCCGAGCGCCGCTTCTTTATGGGGATGGCGCTCGCAATTCTGGCGACCGTCGTTGTTGGCTTTTCACGCAGCTTCTTCCTGCGGCCGCTGTTCCCGAATTGGCCTTCGCCCTCCGAGACAATCTTCTATGTGCATGGTGGAGCGTTTACCGCCTGGATCGTGCTCTTGGTCGCTCAGGCATCCCTTGTCGCCGCCGGGCGCACCGAACTGCATCGAAAGATTGGTCCGTTCAGCGCCGTGTTGGCCATTGCAATGGTGATCCTGGGGACGCTTGGCGCACTGATCGCTGCCCGGCGTGTTTCGGGTTTTGTGCAGGTTCCGGTTCCTCCGCTGCAGTTTCTTGCTATCCCGATATTCGACATGATCCTTTTTGCGACATTCGTGTGGATGGCGATCGCGCAACGACGCAACCCGCAGAGCCATAAGCGTTGGATGTTGCTCGCGACAGTTAACCTGGTCACCGCTGCTATCGCGCGCTGGCCGGGACTGCTCTCCCTTGGCCCACTTGCATACTTCGCTCTAACGGATTTGTTCGTACTCGCTTTAGCGATCTGGGATTTCCGCACGCGTGGCCGACTACATCCAGTCACGCTTTGGGGCGGCTTGTTGATTATCGTTTCGCAGCCGCTGCGCCTCGTCATATCGAGTACTGCAGGCTGGCTCGCTTTCGCACATTGGGCGACCGGACTATTAGGGTAGCCGCACATGTGCACGGAGCACCCGATGGACGAGTCGCAGTTCCTAAGTGACCTTAAGCCGTACTACGAAGCCTTCGCCGAGCATGACGAGAGCAGCCGCTTGCGGTTGTTGCGTATTGCGATGACATCCGGAGCTGAGATCTGGGGTCCGATACGTGTGTTCGCTGGATACGAACAGATCTCGGAAAAGATTGCTGGCTTTCACAAGAACTGGCCTGGCTGTCGGCTGGTCCTTGCAACGGGCCTGAACATCTTCCGCAACAGCGCACGCATCGGTGGGGCCGTCGTTGGTCCGGACGGTGCCGTACGCGCGAGGGGGGAGGCACTGATCGAGTTGGCTGAAGACGGCCGCATCCGGCGCGTCGTCCCGTTCTGGGAAGCTCTTCCCCCGCTACCGAACGCCTGGCCACGCGAGCTTGCAGCACCTCCGGTCGAGGCGGCAGTGCCGAATAGCGCGCGCCGGAAGGGTCAAACACTAGGACCACCCATGGAAGAGCGCATGGATCGAGGAGCGAGTAATGAAATATGAGGGCAGCTGTCACTGCGGCAGAGTTCGGTTTGAAGTCGAAGGCGAGATAAAAGGAGCGATGGCATGCAACTGCTCGATGTGCCAGCGCAAGGGCTCGCTGCTGTGGTTCGTGCCACGGGAAAAACTTCACCTTCACACGCCCGAGAATGACGCGATCACGTACATGTTCAACAAGCACGTGATCAAGCACCGGTTCTGCCCGGTTTGCGGCATTCATCCGTACGGTGAAGGCACGGACCCGAAGGGAAATTCAATGGCGGCAATCAACATCCGGTGCCTCGAGGGCATCGATCTGGCGGCTATTCCCGTTCAAAACTACGATGGCCGGGCGCTGTGAACTTGGCGATCGGTTCCGCTACCGGTGCGGACGCTACTCCTTCACCGCCCCCGTCATCCCCGACACGTAATGCTCGACGAAGAACGAGTACAAGATCGCGACCGGCAGCGAGCCGAATAGCGCGCCGGCCATCAGCGAGCCCCAGTGGTACACGTCGCCTTCGACCAGTTCAGTGATGACGCCGACCGGTACGGTCTTCACTTCGCTCGACGAGATAAAGGTGAGTGCGTAGATGAACTCGTTCCACGACAGTGTGAACGCGAAGATGCCCGCCGAGATGAGGCCAGGTACGGCGAGCGGCAGAACGATCTTCATCAGAATCTGCAGGCGGCTCGCGCCGTCGATCAGCGCACATTCCTCGAGCTCGAACGGGATCGTGCGGAAGTAGCCCATCAGCAGCCAGGTGCAGAACGGAATCAGGAAAGTCGGGTAGGTCAGGATCAGCGCGAGCCGCGTATCGAACAGGTTGAACTTGTAGATGATCGCCGCTAGCGGAATGAACAGGATCGACGGCGGAACCAGGTAGGCGAGAAAAATGCTCATGCCGACATAGCGCGAGCCACGAAAGCGCAGGCGCTCGATCGCATACGCAGCCAGCACGCTGCAGATCAGCGACAGCAGCGTCGAAACGACCGACACCAGCATCGTGTTCCACAGCCATTCCGGATAGGCGGTGTCGAACAACAGCTTCTTAATGTGATCCAGTGTGGGATTGAAGACCCAGAACGGATTTCCCGTGTGCGACAGCAATTCCTCGTTCGGCTTGAACGCCGTGATCGTCATCCAGTAGAACGGAAACAGCAGCACGATCAAAAAGACCGCGAGCGGAACGTAAACCGTGACGACGCGTCGCGGCAGTGAAACCAGATACTGGGTACCGCTGGAGTCGGTGGTCGGCGCCGCGGCAACGTTCATGGTGCACCCCCGCTGCGGTACGAGACGCTCATGCGTCGGCCCCGCCTTGTTGCCATGCGCGCCGCTGCAACCCGAAATAGGAGAACAGGATCGCCGCCAGCAGGAACGGCACCATCGCGGTCGCCAATGCGGCTCCTTCGCCAAGCGCGCCACCGGGTATCGCGCGCTGGAATGCCAGCGTCGCCATCAGGTGCGTCGAGTTCAACGGCCCGCCGCGAGTCAGCACGTAGATCAGTTGAAAGTCGGTGAACGTGAACAGCACCGAAAAGGTCATGACGACCGCGATGATCGGTGTCAGCAGCGGCAGCGTCACGAAGCGGAACTGCTGCCAGTCGGTCGCGCCATCCAGGCTGGCCGCCTCGTAATACGACGGCGAGATCGTCTGCAGGCCGGCCAGCAGAGAGATCGCGACAAAAGGTACGCCGCGCCAGATGTTGGCGGCGATCACCGAAAGTCGCGCGAGCCACGGGTCGCCGAGGAAATCGATGTAGCGATCGATCACCCCCATTTTGACCAGTGTCCAGCTCACGATCGAAAACTGGGCGTCATAGATCCACCAAAAGGCGAGCGCCGAGAGTGCGGTCGGCACGATGAAAGGCAGCAGCACGATTGCTCGAAAGAAAGACTTGAACGGCAGATGCTTGTTGAGCAGCAGTGCCAGCCACAGTCCGAGGACGAATTTGATGACGCTTGCAACGAGTGTGTAAAACATCGTGTTGAAGAGCGATAGCCGCGCGACCGAATCGCCGAAAAGGAACTCGAAATTCTCGAGGCCGATCCACTCGCCGGCGCGGCCGATCTTGGTGTCGGTGAAACCGAGCCAGGTGCCGAGTCCGAGCGGATAGGTCAGGAATGCCAGCAACACCGCCGCCGCCGGGACCATGAAGACGAGCCCCAGGAAGTTGCGGTTGTCGAGCAGCTTGTTCACGAATTTCAGCCCTGCCTGCGAGTCATCGAGCGCGCCGCGTCAAGCGGCGCGTGCCTTCGCATGCGCCGCTTGAACATGACGAGATAAACCGACGCGCCTTTGCTCCAAAGAGCGCGTTCGGAGTATCAGACCTTGTAATACCGCTCGGCGCGTTTCTGCGCGCGATCGGCCGCTTCCTTCGGTGTCTTCGATCCAGAAGCGGCCTCGGCCACCATGTTGACGACGATGAAGTCGGCCAATGCACCGGCCGAGGCATATCCCATTTTGCCGGCGTGCCCGCTCGGCCACATGTTTTTCATCGCGTCCCGATAAGGCGTGTGCTTCGGGTCCGAGGTCCAGATCGGATTCTTTTCGTACGCCGTCAGTGCGGGCGCCACGTAGCCGATCGCCGCCTGCACCCACGGATTCATCTGTTCCTCTTCCATCATGAAGCGCAGGAACTCCTTGGCCGCCTTCGGATACTTCGTGTACTTGAAGATCATTTGGTTGAAGAACAGCTGGAACTCGCTCGGCTTGCCGACCGGTCCAATCGGGAAGTTGGCGTGGTTTATATCGGCCGCAAGTGCCGAGACCTTGGGATCCTTGGACGTCTTCGCCGCGTAGTAGATCGAGATGCCGTTATTGGTCAGTGAAATCTGCTCGTCGAGGAACGCCTTGTTGTTGTTGGGATCGAGCCACGACAGCGTGCCCGGCACAAACGTCGAATACATCTCCTTCGAAAACTCGAGCGCCTTGATCGTTTCCGGGCTGTCGATGACGACCTTGTTGTTGGCATCCACGAGCTTCCCGCCGAACGCCCACACCAGCCAGTTGCACCAGGTGTTGCCGTCGCCGGTTGCATTACCGAGCGCAAATCCCGGTGGCGTCCCCTTGTCCTTCATTGCCTTGCAAAGCTTCAGGAAGCCGTCGGTGTCCTTCGGAAACGAGTTGAACCCGGCCGCTTTCATGTGGCTTTCGCGATAGACCAACGCGACGCCAGCGACGCCAAGCGGGACGCCGATCCACTTCTTACCATCGGGCCGCAGATACGGATCGCAGACCGGATAGAAGCCACCGTACTTCTTGCCGAGGTACGTGCAGACATCGGTCACGTCGACGAGCTTGTCCGGATATAGATTGGCGTCGTCATTGGTCGACAGGATGATGTCGGGACCCGCACCGGTGTTGGCCGCAACCGCCGCTTTCGGTCGTACGTCCTCCCAACCCTCGGCGTCGACGCGCACTTCGATGCCCGTCTTCTCGGTGAACTTCTTGACGTTGGCCAGATACTGGTCCTCGTCACCCTGTACGAAGCGTTTCCACCGGAGCACGCGCAGCTTCGCGCCCTTTTCCGGTGTGTTGCTCCACTGCGCGTTGGCGTCCTTGACCCAGATAAACGGGCCGGCCGTCGCACCAGCGGCAACCCCCGCTGAGGTCTTCAAAAATTCTCGTCTCTTCCACTGTTTCATGCGGTCTCCTTCGTTGTGGTCACTGCATCATGGTGAATTCAGGCGCTTCGTGCTGACGGTATCGAACACGTGCGCGCGTCCAGGATCCGGAGCGAGCGTAATGCGGTCTCCCGGGCGCACGTTGGTGCGATCGCGGATGGTCGCAGTCACTTCTTGCTCCATGAAACGGCAATAGAGCTGCGTGTCGGCGCCGGTCGGTTCGACCACGACGACCTCGACATTTAACCCGCCGCTGTTGCCAACCGCGCAGTGCTCTGGGCGAATACCAAACAGCACCGGCTGCCCGTCTTGCAGCGCGACACTGTTCGGCGCCTGCACGCGATCGCCGTTGGCGAAGGTAATCTCCAGTCCGCTGCCATTGCGCCGGGCGTTGCCTGCAAGCAGATTCATCGCCGGCGATCCGATGAAGCCGGCGACAAAAGTATTGGCCGGTTGGTCATACAGATCGAGCGGTCCGCCGGTCTGCTCGACGACGCCGTCCTTCATCACGACGATCTTGTCGGCCATCGTCATCGCTTCGATCTGATCGTGTGTCACATACACCGACGTGGTCTTCAGCCGCTGGTGCAGCTCCTTGATCTCGGTGCGCATCTGCACGCGCAGCTTGGCGTCGAGGTTCGACAACGGCTCATCGAACAGGAACACCTGCGGATCGCGCACGATCGCGCGCCCCATCGCGACACGCTGACGCTGGCCGCCGGAGAGCTGGCGCGGATAGCGGTCGAGCAGCTTGCCCAAACCGAGGATGTCGGCCGAGCGCGCGACGCGCTGATCGATGGTCGCCTTGCCTGCGTTAGCGAGTCGCAGGCTGAACGACATGTTGTCGCGCACCGTCATGTGCGGATAAAGCGCGTAGTTCTGAAACACCATCGCGATGTCGCGCTCTTTCGGCAACATCCGGTTGACGACCCTTCCGCCGATCGCGATCTCGCCCGCGCTGATCTCTTCGAGTCCGGCGATCATCCGCAGCAACGTCGTCTTGCCGCAGCCGCTCGGCCCGACCAGCACCGCGAATTCGCCGTCGGCCACGTCGACGTCGACGCCATGAATCACACGCGTCGTGCCAAAGTATTTTTCGACGCGACGTATCGCGACTTGCGCCATCAGCGGCTGTCTCCCCTATTCCTAACTAGCGCGGGCTCTTTGACCCCTGCACTACCGGATACATCGGGCGGCCTGTCGCCGCCCACTGAACAATATTTAACGCTGCCTTACGGCGCAATTCCACTTCGGATTCACACGAATAAAACGCCGCGTGCGGGGTCAACAGTACACGTGGATGCTGTGCGAGCGGATGTTGCGGCGCGATCGGCTCGGTCGGCAGTACGTCGAGCGCCGCACCGTCAAGTCTGCCGTCCTCGAGCGCAACTCGCAACGCATCGATGTCGACGACGCCACCGCGCGCGGTGTTGATCAACACGCTGCCAGGTTTTAGCCCAACCAGCAACGATGTATCGACCATGCCACGCGTCTCGTCGTTCAGCGGAACATGCAGCGAGATCGCGTCGGCGTGCTCGAAGAGCTCTGTCAGCCCGACCCGCTGCACATACGGCGGAAAGTCAGCATCGCTCAAGTACGGATCGCATGCGACCACGCGCGCAGCAAAATAGTGTCGCCCGCGGAGGCGGCGTCAATGGCTGGTTGCAGC
>JBDTQZ010000043.1:0-7992 GCA_039931935.1 Burkholderiaceae bacterium
GAAAACGATCTCAACGACGCCATCAACAAAATTTTCGATGCCGGCAAAAAGGCACACGGGATCATTCAGGAGATCGAGCGCGGCGATCCCCTCGGTTTTGAGATCGAGGAGAACGAAGACGAACTGATCCGGAGCGCGGAAGACGCGCCCATCGTCAAACTCGATCTCGAACACACGCGACGCAGAGTGCAGCGTGATGTTGGTCGGAGTCGGTGCGCGTGATGCCATGGCCAGCGGTGCGAGTTGGCGCGCCCGGCGGGATTCGAACCCACGACCCCTGGCTTCGGAGGCCAGTACTCTATCCACTGAGCTACGGGCGCAGATAGAAATGCAATGGTAGCGTGGCAAGCGCAGCGATGCTCACCGACGCTTAGCGACAATCGCCGCCGCTATACTTTCGCGCCTCGCACTGGAGCGTTCGATGTCGCAACACGACAATTCCCTGATCAAAACACCGCGCCAACTGATTATCGTCATCACGCTAGCGTTCGTTGTGCCGGTGATACTGATCATTCTGCTTGCAACCTATGTGGTTCGCAGCACGACCAGTGGCGGCGCCGGCTCCGACGCCATGGGCGAAAAAGCGATTGCTGAACGCATGCGGCCAGTGGGTTTGGTGGCGTTCGCAGATCCCAGCGCAGCGAAGTCTCTGCAGTCCGGCGAAGCGGTTTACACCGCGGCGTGCAGTGCCTGTCACGCTGCAGGAATCGCGGGTGCGCCGCGCACTGGCGACCGGGCAGCGTGGTCGCCGCGCATCAAACAAGGCTTCGATTTGCTTGTGAAACATGCCGTCGAAGGATTCAAAGCAATGCCGCCGAAAGGTGGCAACTCGAACCTGGATGCCGTCGAAGTCGCGCGCGCGGTTGCGTTCATGGGTAACCAGTCGGGCGCAAAATTCAAGGAGCCGGCGGCACCGGCAGGCAGTGCAGCGACCGCCGCCCCTACCGCGCCCGCGCCTCCGGTTGCGAGCGTTGCAGCCGTCGCGACTGCTGCTGCGCCATCCGCCATCGTTGCCGCCGCTAAGGGAGCAACAGTCGCCGCGAAAGTCGATGGCGCCAAGGTCTATGCGTCGGGCTGCAATGTGTGCCACGCAGCCGGCATTGTCGGCGCACCGAAGTTCGGGGACAAAACGGCATGGGCGCCACGCCTCGGACAAGGCATTGATGCACTAACCGCGTCCGTTACCAAAGGCAAGGGCGCAATGCCGCCACGCGGCGCCGTTGCCAATGTCAGTGACGCCGAATTACGCGCGGCCGTCGAGCATATGGTGGCGGCGGCGAAGTAAAGCTTCGCCACCCTGGCGCAGCCACTACAGTTCCAGCGGATCAACTTCGATATTCCATCGCAACGCTGCGCGCTTGTCGCGTAGCGCGGCGAGCCAGGCGCCGAGTAGCGTGTGCAGTGGCGTACGCTGGTCCGCTTCGATCAGTAATTGCGCACGAGACACGCCAGCCAAACGCTGCAACGACATTGGCACTGGATCGAACAGGCGCACGTACGACGCCGCCATGGCGAATTGTTGCAGGGCTTGATCGCGCGCTGTGCGCAAGAAATCGAGCGCCGCTTCCATCGTCCGCGCCTCTGCGGTCATCAGTGCTTGGTACGTAGCCGGCGGCATGCGCGCGGCCTGCCGCTCGGTCAGCTGTGTCTGCGCGAACTGCGCGTAGTCGTGACGTGCCAGTGCCGCAAACAGCGGATGGCCGGGTAATCGCGTTTGCACCAGCACTCGACTCGGCAAGCCCGCTCGGCCTGCGCGGCCCGAGACCTGCATCAATGTCGCAAACAAGCGCTCTGGAGCGCGAAAGTCGTGCGAAGCCAGCTGACCATCAGGATTGAGCACGACGACCAGCGAAACGCGCTGAAAATCGTGTCCCTTCGCGATCATTTGCGTGCCGACGAGCACATCGACTTCGCCCGCATGCACCGCATCGAGCGCTTTCTTCGCAGCGTGCCGCTGTCGCGTCGAGTCGCGATCGATCCGCGCAATCTTCGCTTCCGGCAACAACGCACGCAGTGTTTCTTCGATACGCTGCGTGCCTTGACCCACGCCCTTCAAGTGCTGATTGCCGCATGTCGGGCAAGCGCGCGGTACCGGGGCAGCGTATCCGCAGTGATGACAGCGCAGCGACCGATCCGGCTTGTGGAAAACCGCAAACGTCGAGCAACGCGGGCAGTTCGATAGCCAGCCGCACGATTCGCATGTCACCACTGGCGCATAGCCACGACGATTCAAGAACACCAGCGACTGTTCGCCGCGATCGAATGTATCCGTCAAGGCGTGCGCAACCGGAGCCGACAATCCATTCTGCGGCTTGTGTACGCGGGCATCGATCAGCTCGATCGCTGGTCGCGGCTGCAGAGAGTCGGCCATGCCAACGCGCTCGGCCAGTTGCAGCAACCGATACCGGCCGGCCTGCGCCAGCGCCCAGCTCTCAATCGAGGGCGTGGCCGAGCCCAGCACGATGGGAATGTCGAGCAATTGCGCCCGCTTAACTGCCAGATCGCGTGCGGAATACCGTACACCTTCGCCTGCCTTGTACGACGGGTCGTGTTCCTCATCGACCACGATGATCGAGAGTTGCGGCATCGAACAGAAGACAGCGAGTCGCGTACCGACCACGATGCGCGCTCGCCCTTCATGCGCCGCCAACCAGGCGCCGGCGCGTTCGGTGTCTGCGAGGTTGCTGTGCAATGCCACTACGTGCTCGCTCGGGAAGCGTGCGCGCAGCAACGATTCGAGTTGCGGCGTCAGATTGATCTCCGGCACGAGCAGCAATGCCTGCGCAGTCGGATTCGAGGCTAGCCTGCGCGCGATCGCGCTCAAATAGACCTCGGTCTTGCCGCTACCCGTGACACCAAACAGCAGGTGCGGCGCGAATCCTGACGCGTTGATCAGTACATCAGTCGCCGCCGCCTGTTGGCTCGTGTGCTTGAGATTGGGTGCACCGGCCTCGGCCCAGCGTGGCTGAGAACGCTCGCGCCATCTCGATAGCGATTGCGCGTGACGCGCCCCGGGCACGCTCCGCCAGGCACGGGGCAGCGATGGAAGCGCCACTTCGCCCCACGAGTGCTGGTAGTACTCGGCCGCAAAACGAGTCAACTGAAGCCAGTGTGAACTTAGGGGCTCGATCTCGGTGAGCGCACGCTTGATCGGCTTGATTCTGTTCGCGTCAATCGCTGGCCGATTCAACCCGACGACGATGCCGACTCGGTCGTTTCGGCCAAGCGGAACAACGCACCGAGCTCCAATCTGAATGCGAGCTGCACTGTCGGCCTCAAAGGAGTAATCGAACGGCTGCACGCCCGGTAGGTCGACGATGACCTGCGCGAAGAGTGACTCAATTTCAGCCTTGCTCATCAGGCGGCGCGTGAAGAAAACCGATTAAGTACCTGATTTAATGACACCGGAGCGTCCCGCGGTAGCCTGTGGACAAATTTGTGGAAAACCTTCGGGGGCGCACAGCGAAGCAGGAGGGCTGACCTGCGCGCCAAGTTTGGTGTCACCAGGCGGTAATAAATGTCTCGTTAATAATCATATAGTTACGTTAACTTTATCAGCGTTTCCGCGCTAAACCACTTGGACAGCCGCGCCAATTCTCATAAGTCAGCGTTTTGTGCATAAGTCAAGCACCTGAGTGCTTTTGATGCAACGGAGACAGCCCAAGCGGAGTGATCGCTTACCTGCGCACTTCGAGGCTTTGCGTATGGACGGCGTTGACCAAAATCTCGACGCTTTCCGGTGGTGTGTATTGAGAAATTCCGTGACCCAAGTTGAACACGTGACCATGCCACGTCCCGTCGGTACGCTTTGGGGCCCCAAACGAATTCAACACGGCAGCGGCGGCCGTTTCAATTTCCTTCGGCCCTGCGAACAACACCATCGGATCGAGATTGCCCTGCAGCGCGCAGCGATCGCCGATTCGCTTGCGCCCGTCGCCCAGGTTGATCGTCCAATCGAGCCCGACCGCGTCGCATCCGCAGTCGGCAATTTCCTCAAGCCACAGCCCGCCACCCTTCGTGAACACGATCGAGGGGATGCGCTCTCCGTCGTGGTCTCGTTTGAGCTTGGCGACCACCCGGCGCATATAGGCAAGCGAAAAGGTCTGATATGCACCGTCGGCCAGCACACCGCCCCACGTGTCAAAGAGCATCACGGCTTGTGCACCCGCCTCGATCTGCGCGTTCAGATACGCGGCGACCGCGAGTGCGTTGATTTCGAGTAGACGATGCAGAAGGTCCGGTCTCGAATACAGCATCGTCTTGATCAAGCGGAAGTCGTCTGAGCCGCCGCCTTCGATCATGTAACACGCCAGCGTGAACGGACTGCCGGAGAAGCCGATCAGCGGGATGCGATTTCCGAGCGCTCTCCGTACCTCACGCACGGTGTCGGTCACGTAGCGCAGCTCGATGTTCGGATCGGGGGGAGCAAGTCGATTCACATCGGCTTCGGTACGAACCGGCCGCTCGAACTTCGGCCCTTCGCCCTCGACGAAATAGAGTCCGAGCCCCATCGCATCGGGCACCGTGAGAATGTCTGAAAACAAGATCGCAGCGTCGAGTGAAAACCGATCAACTGGCTGCAGTGTTACCTCGGTCGCATAGGCGGGAGACTTGGCCAATCCAAGAAAGCTTCCCGCGCGCTTGCGAGTCGCGTTGTACTCAGCCATATAGCGGCCCGCCTGCCGCATCAACCAGATGGGCGTGTACTCAGTGGGCTCGCGTAGCAGCGCACGCAGCAGGGTATCGTTTTCGGGTCTCACAAGTGATTGGAACATAACAGGCGCAAAAAAAGAGCAGGCGGTAGGCCTGCTCTTTGTTGGAGCGGAAAGCGATCAGGGCTTCGGCTTCGCGGCGGCCTGGTTGAGGTCTTCCTGAACTTTGTCGGCACGCGCTTTCTTCTTCGCGGCCTTCGCGGCTTTCTTTTCTTCCGCAGTCATTTCCTTCGTGCTCTTCGTGCTCTTGGCGGCAGGTGCGGCGGCTGTCGGTGCCGCATCTTTTTTCGCAGGCGCCGCATCTTTCGCTGGCGCAACAACAGGCGGGGGGGGTGGGGCTATAAGGCTTGATATCGGCAGCCTTCTTGTCTTGCGCGAACGCGACTGTCGCGAACGCCGAAGCGATCAACGCAGCAACTAGTTTTTTCATGTTGTGTCCTGGAACGGTGGGTTAAAACGGTTGACTCGATCGAGACAACGCCATGAGTCTTAGCCGAACCGAGAGGGCCGATCCAATGACTCTGGAGCTGCCAACGCGCCGCCGGGGCGCAGGTTGACACATTCGAGCCGCCAAGTGGCCGCTCCAGCGGTAAACAGCTCGACTTGAGCGCTTGCGGCCGGTCGATGACGCTTTTTCGCTACTCCTGCGCGAGCGCAAGGGTCCGTAATTGAAATCTGCCGTCCTTTCGGAACAACCAGGTTTCCGAAAAGACCAGCGGTCCCCGAGCAACGAGTTTCGCCGGCGGCGCCGGCAACGGCGAGGCTGCCTTGAGCGAGGTTAGCGCTACGTCGTTGAGCGATGCGATGCCTGGGGAACGCAGGATCTTGGAGCGGGTGACCTTGCCCTCGCGATCGACAGTCGCCTCAACCACGATCACCGCCCGCAGAAGATGCTCGGGCCGACCGTCAAACAGGCGAGCGCGATTGACCGCATAGACCTTTTCGGCCGCGACGCGCTTCCAGTCATCGAGCACCGGATCGCGTGCTGCCAGCCGCAACTTCGATGGCGAAGGCGACGCAGATGCGGCAGGTGCAACGTCAACAATCTGAGCAGGAGGCGTGACGATCGGCGCCGGCGTCGGGCCGCTTGTCTTAGGAGGAGCCGGTGCGGGCGAGCCGCACGCAGCGAGAACCAGCGTCATTGTCAGCACGCAACGCGATAAGCGGTATTCAAACGCTCGTGTCATGGAACTCTCGCATCAAGTCCAAGCAACCACGTGCGGCCGGGTGCTGACTCGAAATAGCGCCCGTTCGCTTCATTGACGATCACCGACCCGATGTATCGCGCATTCAGAACGTTGTCGATCCTTAGAAAAGCGCGCAATTTCGCCGGCCCAGCCACGAACGTGCGGGCTACAGCGAGGTTGACGGTTCCATAGCCAGACGCATGGTCGGTATTGCGGTCATCCACGCTGATCTTCGACTGTGCGCGCCAATCAAGCGTGATGTCGGTCTCGCGAACACGGTAGACCGCCTCGATGAACGAGGTATAGGCAGGAATGCCTGGAAGCCGATTGCCGGCAGGTACCAAGACTGTCGGCTGGGTGCATGGGGCCGCAGTACAGGTGAAAAATGGTGCCGCAAACTCGGCGCGAATTGCGGCCACCGATGCATAGAGTGACAATGAGCTGTGCGGCTCCCATCCGAGGCTCGCCTCGACGCCGCGCCGGCGTGTGGCTGATGCATTGGCAAACGTGGAGCGTCCTCCTGCGTTTGTACGAACGACAATGTCGTTTTCAGTATCGACGAAGAAGGCGGCGATCGTCCCGCGGAGCGTCTTCGACGCCGCGGCCTTGGCGCCGAGTTCGTAGTTGTTGCTACGCGCCGGTTCGAGTGCAGTGTTAAACCCCGCGCTACCGTCGGGTCGGTACGCGAGCTCGTTCAACGTCGGCGTCTCGAATCCGCGGCCGTACGACGCGTAGACGCTGCTCGACTGCGAAGGGCGATACACAATGCCGACTGTAGGATTGATCGAGTCGTAGCGCGCGCTTCCCGAGTCGTCGCCGTTGGCCAAGAATCGATCGTCACCGCGAAACTCCACCTCTGATGCCCGCACGCCCGCGTGCAGCTTCCATCCTGGCCCGATCCCGGACTCGACCTGCGCATAGATATCGCGCGATTCGACAACATTGCTTTCGTCGCGGCGCAGCCTGCCCAAAGTTCCGAGGGTCAACGCAGGTTGCAACGTGAAGTTTTCATAGCCGCGGCGGTCTTCGTCCAGCCGTTCGACGTTTGCCCCGAGCGTCAGCGTCAGTGCATCCAGCGCGAGTTGCACACGTGCATCGACACCTCCGTAGGTTCGATCGAAATCGATGACACCACCCGGGTGGTTGCGGGGCGCCTGCACAGCAACTGGAATCGCCTGAAACTGAGTGACGCTGCGGCGGCCTCCCCATGCTGCCGCTTGATAACTCCAGCTCTGGGCAATGTCGCCTGCGAGCTGCGCGCCGAGTTGTTGTTGCTCGATCGATTTGCGCGTTCTGAATTGGAGCGCTTGCGGAGATGCCTGCCGAGGGTCATCTTGCCATTGCGCGCGCGTAAGCCCGAGCGGATCTTCGGCCTCAGGAATATCGAGCGCGTTCAGTGTTATCCGCAGGCGCCCGACCGGAGTATCGAGCGCGGCGGCGCGCAGATTGACGACGTCGCGCGTCGCACTACTGTAGTCGCGATAGCCGTCAGTCGAAAAGCGGCTGGCATCAATTGCATACGCGTACGGTGCGTCACCGCCGCTAATGTTGATTCCGGCGCGCCACGTGTCGTACGAACCGACGGCGCTGGAGACTTCAAATTCAGTGGGGCCTGACTCGAGACGCGTCGTCATCGCTATCACGCCGCCCGACGAGTTCCCATACAACGCAGAAAACGGACCTCGCAGCACCTCGATTCGATCGACGGCATTCAATGCGAAGTGCGACACCTGTCCTTGCCCATCGGGCATCGTTGCGGGTATGCCGTCAGCGTAGAGGCGAACACCGCGCACCCCGAACGTCGAGCGCGCACCGAAGCCTCGCACCGAGATCTGCAGGTCCTGCGCATAGTTCTGGCGGTTAAGCACGACCAGTCCTGGCACCCGCACCAGCGATTCGGACAGGTTCACTCTGAGGTTCGTGTCGCGTACTTCGTCGCGATCGACTACGTCGGTGGACGCTGGCACATCGAGCTGCGAGCGTTCGGTACGTGTCGCCGTCACGACCACGCGCTCCAGCGTTTGCACGCTTTCCTGCGCGTAGGCAGACGCGAACGGCAGCAACAGCAATAACGAAAGGCGGCGCATATTAGA